>CAZEEB010000161.1:0-5171 GCA_964511245.1 uncultured Paludibacter sp. | reverse complement strand
CTGCTGCTCTGGTTGAAGGTGCTGCATTGTTTGCTATCGTAGTTTGCGGATTTATCCTTTAAAAGTCGTCTGACAACGATTGCCATTTTTACTTTTGGCGCATTTTGTAATTGCCAGTGCTGTCTGTCAATTATTAATTACTAATTGTCAATTATTAATTAAATAGTTATGGCTTTATTATTGCCTGAATCCGGATTACTTTTCTGGATGTTGCTTTCGTTTGGAATAGTTGCTTTTATCCTTGCGAAATTTGGTTTTCCCATTATTTTAAAAATGGTAGAAGACCGTAAAACTTACATCGACGAGTCACTGCTAATTGCAAAACAAACGTATGAGCAAATGGCAGTAGTAAAAGCACAGGGTGAAACCATTGTTGATAATGCCCGTCAAGAGCAGGTAAAAATACTGAATGAAGCTTCTCAAACCCGTGATTTGCTGATTAAAGATGCTAAAGAGAAAGCCAGTATCGAAGCAACTAAACTGATTGAAGAAGCACGCAAGCAAATCATTCAGGAAAAAGATGCTGCTATTCGCGATATTCGCCGTCAGGTTGCAGAATTATCGGTTGATATTGCCGAAAAAGTAATTCGCGGCAGATTGGAGAAGAAAGATGAGCAGATGAAGATGATTAATCGCTTGATCGACGAAATCAATATTACGAAATCATGAAAATGACTACTAATTTTCAAAGTATAAATCAATATTCACCTTTAGGGTCTTAGGGGGCTAATTATGAATACAGGACTAATTCCGGTTCGTTACGCAACCGCTTTATTGGATTTTGCCATTGATAGCAATGAGCAGGATAGCGTTTATGCTGAAGTTAAAATAGTTTCGCAAAGCTATTTTCAATTCAGCGAATTGCGAACAGTACTGGATAATCCGGTAATGGCTAAGGCCGAAAAACGTAAAATAATTTTGTTGTCGGCAGGTGGTAAAACAACTAAATCCTTCGAACGCTTTATAGATTTACTGTTGGATAACAACCGTGAAATTCACTTGCAATCCATTGCATTGAGATACATTGATTTATATCGCAAGAAAATGAATATCTACTACGGAAAACTAACTACTGCTGCCATTGTGGATGCAAATACTGAAAAAAAACTCATGAAATTAGTTGAAAGTCAGACAGGTGGAAGTATTGAAATGGAAAAAATTATTGATCCAGGTATTTTGGGTGGATTTATGTTTGAAGTAGACTTTGTTCGATGGGATGCCAGTGTTTCAGGGCAACTTCGCCGAATTAAGAAAGAATATATTGAGAAAAACAACAAAACAGTTTAAAACAATTAATAATTAAAAATTAAGAATTAATAATGCTCAAAGTAACAATTTCTTAATTATTAATTATGAATTATTAATTAAATAAAAATGTCTGATAATATTAAGGTAAGTGAAGTATCTGAAATACTTCGGATGCAACTCCAGGGAATTGATTCCAGTGTTCAGTTTGACGAAGTAGGAACAGTGCTGCAAGTCAGCGACGGTGTGGTTCGTATTTACGGATTACGCAATGCCGAAGCCAATGAATTATTGGAGTTTGAGAACGGTATCAAAGCCATCGTGATGAACCTTGAAGAGGATAATGTAGGTGCAGTTTTACTTGGACCAACCAACATGATTAAGGAAGGTGACACCGTAAAACGAACCAGCCGTGTTGCTTCTATCAATGTGGGCGAAGGAATGCTTGGTCGAGTTATCAATCCGCTTGGCGAACCTCTTGATGGTAAAGGCAAAATAAGCGGTGAGTTGATTGAAATGCCACTCGAACGTAAAGCACCGGGAGTAATTTACAGACAGCCGGTAAATCAACCTTTGCAAACCGGTTTGAAATCGGTTGATGCCATGATTCCAATCGGACGTGGACAACGTGAGTTGATTATTGGCGACCGCCAGACGGGTAAAACAAGCGTGGCTATTGATGCCATTATAAATCAACGTTCAAATTTTGAAGCTGGTGACCCTGTTTATTGTATTTATGTGGCTATTGGCCAAAAAGGTTCTACCGTTGCTGCTATTTATAACACGCTGCTTGAGCATGGAGCAATGGATTATACCGTTATAGTTTCGGCTACGGCTTCCGATCCGGCAGCACTTCAATATTACGCTCCTTTTGCGGGTGCGTCAATCGGTGAACTTTTCCGAGATACAGGTCGTCATGCCTTGGTTGTTTACGATGACTTATCGAAACAAGCTGTTGCATATCGTGAAGTTTCGTTAATTCTTCGCCGTCCTTCGGGTCGTGAAGCATATCCGGGTGATATTTTTTATTTACACTCACGCTTGCTTGAAAGAGCAGCCCGCGTTATTTCGCAACAAGAAGTGGCCGAGCAAATGAATGATTTACCACCAAGTCTGATTGGTCGTGTGAAAGGTGGTGGGTCTTTGACAGCTTTACCAATTATCGAAACTCAGGCGGGTGATGTTTCAGCCTACATTCCTACCAATGTAATTTCTATTACCGACGGTCAGATTTTTCTTGATACTGATTTGTTCAATCAGGGAAACCGTCCGGCAATCAATGTTGGTATTTCGGTTTCGCGCGTGGGTGGCAATGCACAGATTAAGGCAATGAAAAAAGTGGCAGGTACTCTTAAAATGGATCAGGCTCAATTCAGGGAATTGGAAGCATTTACCAAATTTGGTGGTGATATGGATCCTGTAACGGCTATGACTATTGATAAAGGACAAAAAAATACCCGATTACTAGTACAAGCTTTGCATCAACCCATGTCTGTTGAAAAGCAGGTAGCAGTATTGTATTGCGGAACGAATGGCTTGTTGTCTAACGTAGCAATTGATAAAGTTCAAGTATTCCAAAAAGAATTTCTGATGGTTCTCGAATTATCGCATCAAGTTGATGTTTTAGATGCACTAAAGCAAGGAATAATAAACAATGATGTTAACACAATTATCGAAAAAGTTGCGAATGAAGTTGCAAAAAGAATTTCAGCAAGTAAGTAGTCGGTAGTTTTTAGTTGATAAAAAATTTATAGTTAGTAGTTTTGCGGTTTTCAATTGTAAATCGTAAATGAATAAATCGTAAATTAAGGAATGGCTTCATTAAAGGAAATAAAATCACGTATTCAGTCTGTAAAATCGACTCAGAAGATAACATCTGCTATGAAGATGGTATCTTCGGCTAAGTTACGTAAAGCACAAAAAACCATTGAGAATTTTTTTCCGTATGAGCAACGATTGAATGGATTGCTGAATAATTTTCTTAGTGCCGAAGAGGATAATTCTTCAGTTTTTGCCGAAAACAGGGAAGTGAAACGGGTTGCAATTGTGGTTTTTTCATCAAACTCCAGCTTGTGTGGCGGTTTTAACTCTAATGTAGCCAAACTGTTGACTCAAACAATTGAAAAATACCAACAATTAGGACGTGAACATATCTTAGTTTATCCTGTTGGAAAAAAAATAGCTAAAGTAAGTAAAAAACTGGGTTTTGAACCCGAGGCCAATTTTGAAGCTATGGCCGACAAACCAAATTACGCTGCCAGTGCAAGTTTTGCCAACGAACTAATGGAATTGTTTCGGAATAAAGACATAGATAAAGTAGAATTAATCTATCATCATTTTGCTAGCAAAAGCACTCAAGTGTTGAAATGTGAAACTTTATTACCAATCCAGCTTACACCATCTACTAAAGGTGCGGTTGCACTTGATTATATTGTAGAACCTGACCGAACAACAATAATAGCTGATTTAATACCCAAAGTACTTCGATTGAAAATTTATACAGCTTTGCTCGACTCCAATGCTTCTGAACACGCAGCAAGAACCATAGCCATGCAGATGGCAACTGATAATGCAAGCGATTTGCTTCAAGAGCTTTCGCTTCAATACAACAAATCACGCCAACAAGCCATTACCAACGAATTATTGGACATTGTGGGTGGCTCATTTGGACGGAATTAAATTCCAGATTTTCAACGTATAAACAAAACGAGGCTGCAAAAAATGCAACCTCGTTTTTTATAAGTAATGTATGTAAAATCAGTTTTTAACGAACTTGAGTTATCTTCTAATTCGAATCTGAATAGCATTTTCAATTGCATTTTCGCTAAAGAAAATCAAATAACCGCCACCACCAGCACCACTAACCTTCCAACCCATAACTTTTGGTTTATAAAATTCTATTTGAGCCAAAATATCAGGTGTAACCATGTTGGGGAACATAGCAATTTGAGCTTCAAAACTTTTAGTCATCTGTTTTCCCACAGCAATTGCATCCATTTGTTGAAGAGCTTTCCAGCAGTTTTCAGTAGCTTCGCTGAGTTTTTCTGCACCATCTTTGTTTATTTGAGTATTAGCCAGTACATCATAATTATCATGACGTGGATAAAGCGGAATCATCCAAATTCGTTGTTCAATCCAATCAAGCAATTCGCCAATCAGCACACTTTGAATATCTTCCGGCCAATATCCACCATCGTAGAAATATTTATTCAAACCAGGCATTGTGATTCCCAACGAATCCTGTGAACCACTTACATACTTTGTTCCGGGAGGATTTTCGAAACAAAAAAGTGTTTTAGCAAGCTTTTCTTTATCACCATCGGGTATATCGGTTTGCCAAAGTTCAATTGCCTTACGCCGACTGCTTGTTGACATACCGCTTCGATCGTTGAATTCGTAATCGGGCTCAATACAAATTGTAATGACCGAACCGCTTGAAAATTTGCTTACATAAGGTTGGTCGAGCCAACCTCCGGCTAAATCTAAACGATATGGGATGCGACATTCTTGACGCAAAGCAGTTGTGGAACGAGCCGGTAAATTACCATGGGGAATACGTTTGCTTACCACATATTCAATACCCATTTCTTTGCATAAAGCTTCCTTAGCGGGGGTGTGACCATCAGCATTGACAAAGAAAATATCCGGACTCAGAGTTTTGAGTTCTTCCAGAAAATCGAGCAATCCACCGCCTTGATTTATCCAGGCATCTTTAACCACTTTAAGCGATTTAACCATGTATAGTCGTTCAGCATCAGAATTTATTGTTTTACGTGCTTTCAAGTCGTTGATGGTTTTATCAGAACCAATTCCAACATATAAATCGCCATATTGTGCAGCATCTTCGAAAAATGCAACATGTCCGCTATGCAACATGTCATAGATCGGAAGAGCACACGTCTGAACTCCAGTCACCTGAAGCTATC
>CAZEEB010000160.1:0-5186 GCA_964511245.1 uncultured Paludibacter sp. | reverse complement strand
TTTTTTTTTATATATTTGTAAATCCAATTTACAAGTTCATAAATTATAATTTATTGATTAAAATTGAATAAAAAGATGAGAAAACTAATAATGATAACCCTTACAAGTATGATATTGATTAATATTACTACAAATGCAACGACTCCCAAAATTGAAGATTTTAAATTTACAGTTGACAAGTTTGCTGATATTGAAATTTTACGTTATCGGGTTCCTGATTTTGAAGAACTAAGTTTGCAGCAAAAAGAGTTAGTGTATTACTTATCTGAAGCAGCACTCGAAGGAAATGATATACTTTATGATCAAAATAATAAATATAATTTATGTATTCGACGTACACTTGAGACAGTATATTTAAACTATCAGGGCAACCGTAAAACTACTGATTTTGAAAATTTTACTGTTTATTTAAAACGAATTTGGATGGGATCAGGTATTCATCATCATTATTCGGAAGATAAATTTATTCCTGAATTTTCTGAACGGTTTTTAACGGAAGCAATTAACTCATTAGATACAAAGCTTTTTGAAAATGTGCTTCAACCTGGCGAAACAAAAAATGACTTAATTCATAAAATTAAACCAATAATTTTTGATATTTCAGTTTATCCAAAGCGTACAAACCAGGCAGCAGGAGTGGATTTAATTAAAACTTCTGCCAATAATTATTATGGAAGTGACATTACTCAATCGGAGGTTGAAGCTTTTTATAATAAAATGAAAAACTCTTCAGATTTAACCCCAATTTCGTACGGTTTAAATAGTAAATTGGTTAAAGAAAAGGGAGTTTTATTAGAAAAAACATATAAAGTTGGTGGATTATATAGTCAAGCAATTGAGAAAATAGTATTTTGGCTTAAAAAAGCATCTAATGTAGCAGAAAATCAAAACCAGAAAGCTGTAATTGATTCATTAATCGAGTTTTATATGACTGGTAGTTTAAAAACATACGACGATTACTCTATCAAATGGCTGAAAGATTTAACTTCCAAGGTCGATTTTATAAATGGATTTACTGAATCTTACGGTGATCCGTTGGGTATGAAAGGAAGTTGGGAATCATTGGTTAATTTTAAAAATTTAGAAGCTACAAAACGAACTGAAATAATAAGTTCAAATGCTCAATGGTTTGAAAACAATTCACCTATTGACTCAAAATTTAAGAAAGAAAAGGTAAAAGGCGTTTCAGCCAAGGTTATCACTGCTGCTATTTTAGCCGGCGATTGTTATCCTGCCACACCAATTGGAATAAACCTTCCTAATTCAAACTGGATACGGCATGAATTTGGCTCAAAATCTGTTACGATAGAAAATATTACCGAGGCATACGAACAGGCATCGCTCGGAAACGGGTTTGCCGAAGAATTTATGTGGAGCGATATGGAACGAAAACGTGCAAAAGAGTATGCGTCAATGACCAATAACTTACATACCGATTTGCATGAATGTTTGGGACATGGGTCGGGTAAGCTTTTGCCGGGTGTTGATCCGGATGCGCTTAAAGCTTATGGCTCAACCATTGAAGAAGCTCGCGCCGACTTATTTGGTTTGTATTATATGGGAGATTCAAAAATGGTTGAACTTGGATTATTGCCCGATAATGAAGCCTATAAAGCTGAGTATTATGGATATATTATGAATGGTTTAATGACTCAACTAACGCGTATTCAACCCGGTAAAAACATAGAGGAAGCTCACATGCGAAATCGTCAATTAATTGCCTCATGGGTATTTGAAAAAGCTAAAAAAACAAATGTTATTGAATTGAAAAAGCGAAATAATCAAACATATATTGTCGTAAATGATTATTTAAAGCTTCGAATGTTTTTTGCTGAATTACTAACTGAAATTCAGAGAATAAAATCAACCGGAGATTATGAAGCAGGGAAAAAACTTGTTGAAAATTACGGTGTTACCGTTGACCCGATACTTCATACAGAGGTGCTAAACAGGTATAAAAAATTGAATCTTGCTCCTTACCGTGGGTTTGTAAATCCGATTTATTCTTTGGTGTTAGATTCTGAGGCTAAAGTAACGGATGTAATCGTATCGTATGAAGAAAATTACATTGAGCAACACTTACGCTATGCAAAAAAATACTCAAATTTACCTACATTCAATTAATTTAAAAAATACGCCATGATATATACTGATTTGAGCAATTTTCAGTCTAAGTAATATGAAAACTTTCGGCAAATTTCACTTTTTTAAAAAGGAACTTCATCTTTATTTCCATAATTGTTTCCAAAATTTTGTTGTGTTTTAGCTTCTCCGGCATTCATAAAACTATTCTCGTTTTCATTCATTTTAGATGAAATTGTTTGATAATTTGAGCTAAAAGGATTATCATCTTTATCAAAATCATCTTTATTGAGGAATTTGGCATAGGTACCTTTAAATTTAAGCTGAACATCGCCCGTGGCACCATTTCTGTGTTTTGCTACAATTATTTCGGCAATTCCCAGCAATGAATTTCCATTATTATCTTCAGTAAGATGGTAATATTCAGGACGATGAATAAAGCATACCATATCAGCATCCTGTTCTATTGCTCCCGATTCACGCAAGTCCGATAATTGTGGACGCTTACCTTCCAGTCCGGCACGACCTTCCACACCCCGATTTAATTGAGATAAAGCAATTATAGGAATATCAAGCTCTTTAGCAAGACCCTTCAATGAGCGCGAAATAATACTTACTTCCTGTTCGCGGCTACCGAAACTCATTCCACTGGCATTCATTAACTGTAAATAATCAATAATCAGGCATTTTATTGAGTGTTCTTTTACCAGGCGGCGTGCTTTACTTCGAAGCTCAAAAATTGATAAACTTGGCGTGTCGTCAATATAAATTGGCGCATCAATAAGCTCTTTAATGTCTTTATCTAATTTTTTCCATTCTTCTTTGTCCAATTGTCCATTTTTTATTTTTTCAC
Source organism: uncultured Paludibacter sp. (assembly GCA_964511245.1). Classification (GTDB taxonomy): domain Bacteria; phylum Bacteroidota; class Bacteroidia; order Bacteroidales; family Paludibacteraceae; genus Paludibacter. The sequence continues at coordinate 2,251 of CAZEEB010000160.1, read as the reverse complement.
CTTCAAGTTCGCACACATTCATTATTAAACGATTTACCAACTGAACATTTGACATTTCGAGCGAAAATATTGCAACAGGAGTATTATAATCAACTCCCATGTTTTTAGCCATTGATAGAACGAATGCTGTTTTTCCCATGGCTGGTCGAGCTGCAATAATAATTAAATCAGATCGTTGCCAACCCGATGTTATTTTATCAAGACTATGAAAACCAGTTGCTACACCACTTGCACCTTGCTTTTCAGCAGCAAGCTGCATACGGTGAATAGCTTCCTCAATAACCGGATTTATTTGAGTTACATCTTTTTTTAGATTTCGTTGCGAAACTTCAAATAACATTCCTTCGGCTTCTTGCATTAAATCATCCACATCCGATTTGTCGTCAAATGCCTTGGTTTGTATTTCACTCGAAATGCGTATCAGTTCACGAGCTAAAAACTTTTGAACAATAATGCGCGAATGATATTCCAAATGGGCTGCCGACGAAACTTTAGCCGTTAAAAGAGTAATATAATAGGGACCGCCTACATCATCAATTGTACCGCTTTTACGCAATTGCTCTGTAACCGTATGCATATCTACAGGTTCCTGATGCATTGCCAACATCATGATTGATTCAAATATTTTTTGATGGGCTACCTTATAAAAACATTCCGGTTTAAGTATCTCAGAAATAAGTGAATATGCATCTTTTTCAATCATTATTGCACCCAACACCGCTTCTTCAAGTTCAGGAGCTTGCGGTGGTAATTTTCCGTATTCATTGGCAGGAATAGGAGCAGGGTTTGCAGGTTTTTTTGAATAATTACGTTTTTCAGCCATATATTTTTCAATAAATAAATCAGAATTATAAACTCAAAATTGTGAGTATCAAAAGTAGTAATTAGTTCGGAATTCTAAAAATAAACATTTCAACACCTGTTGATAACTTTCATGATTATTTATTCAGTATAAATTATTACTTTTGAATTGATTTTTATATCCGAAAATATGTTAGTTATAAATAATTAACAATTAATAATTTACTATGTCACAGTAAATGAGGTTTTTGCGTATCAACCAATAAATCAATAACTTCTACTACTTCCTTTCTTAGAACATATTTTTTAAGTTTTTAAAATATTTACAAATATGCTTACTTTTCCAAATGCCAAAATTAATCTGGGACTTAATATTGTTGAGAAACGTACTGATGGCTACCACAATATAGAAACGGTTTTTTATCCGATTGGATTATGCGATGTGCTTGAAGTTAAACCATCCGAAACTTGTAGCGATTATAGTTTTTCTTCCTCCGGACTGGCTATCGATGGTGATGCTGAGGATAATTTAATAGTAAAGGCCTATCGCTTGTTACGGTCAGGCTATCAGTTTCCTGCCATTGATATCAGCTTAGTTAAACAAATACCTTTTGGAGCTGGTTTGGGAGGTGGTTCGGCCGATGCTGCTTTTACATTAAAAGCCATTAATGAATTATTTGAACTGAAAATAACTCCATCCAGATTAGAAAAAATAGCTGCAAAACTTGGTGCCGACTGTCCGGTTTTTATTCGCAACAAACCTGTTTTTGGAAGTGGCATTGGTAACGTTTTTGCCCCGGTTGATGTGTCGTTGAAAGGGTATTATTTATTGCTGGTAAAACCTGAAATTCATGTATCCACTCCCGAAGCATATTCGATGGTAACCCCCGAAAAACCACAAATTTCGCTTTCGGAACTAATAAAACAGCCCATTTCGGAATGGAAAAATACAATTAAAAACGATTTCGAAATTTCTGTCTTCAAACGATACCCTTATATTGAAAAAATTAAGAATGAAATGTACAGATTGGGGGCTTTGTATGCCTCAATGTCTGGTTCGGGTTCTGCGGTATATGCTATATTTGAAACTCCGGTAGAAACATTGCCATTTTTTGAAACCTGTTTTGTATCGGGTGGTATATTAAACTGATAATTTTATTTTCCGGTTTTTAATCTATTCAAAACTCAGGGGATGAATGCTAAAACTTACTGAATATTGAATAACTCCGATTTTCCTTTTGTTGTTAGCAAAAATCTCCTATACAAATTTTAAAATATTAATTTGATTATGTAAAATTATTTATATATTTGCATTTCAAAGAATTTCAACTCCGATTGTAGCGACAATCCGTTGAAAATTCTGATTACATACTAAAATAACGAAAAGCGTTTTAAATATTATCCTGTTCTGAAATCTGGACAATTTCATGTACAACTGGATGATAGCAAC
>CAZEEB010000159.1:0-5186 GCA_964511245.1 uncultured Paludibacter sp. | reverse complement strand
CCTTCAGATTAGACTTATATGCCACTATCAAATGATTAATTGAACAAGTAAAAACACTATTATTAACTATAATTATACAGAATAATTTTTAATTAGGAAATAGTATACGACATTTTTTATACTTTTGCATATCTATAAAAAACAATTAATTCAGTATGTTATGAAAAAGTATAGTATGCTTATGTTCTGTTTCATGGTTTCAGTAGTGGCCATGTCACAAAAACCATTAATTACATTCGAAGAAAAAACCTATGATTTTGGTAAAGTAAACGAAGAAGACGGTAAGATAACCCATGTATTTGATTTTGTAAACAAAGGAAATGCACCCCTGGTAGTAAACAGAGCACAAGCACAGTGTGGATGTACTACTCCAACATGGACTAAAGAGCCCATTGAACCAGGTAAAAAAGGCTCAATCACAGTGACTTACAATCCTCAGGGTCGTCCGGGAAATTTTACCAAGACCATTACCGTTTACAGCAATTCGGCTGATGAGCAATTTGTGCTAACCATTCATGGTGAGGTAATTCCAAAGCCAACCGGCGACAATCCTTTTCCAATTAATATGGGAGGATTAGGCCTTAAAGCAAAGGTAATTCAGATGAATAATGTAGACAAAGGGAAGATACAAACCCGAAGTATTGATATCCTAAACACCACCAAAAATTCAATAAAACCAACTATTGAAAATTTGCCATTGTATATTTCAGCAACAATTTCGCCCGAAACGCTTAAACCCAATGAAGAAGCTAAAATACTTTTTACATTTGATTCAAAAAAATGTACACAATGGGGTCCGGTTTCCGATGAAATGTATATGGTTGTGAATGGAAACAAAAAAATATCCGAAGAATATAAAATTCTGATTGTAAGTAATCTAACAGAAGATTTCAGTAAATTAACCTTGGATCAAAAGAGAAAATCTCCAATACTTGAGATTACAGAAAGGACATTAAATCTGGGTGTTTTGAATACGGGAGTTAAAAAGAATGCCAAGTTTAAACTGAACAACAAAGGACAAAACTCGCTCGAATTACGTCGAATAATTAACAACAACAAAGAATTAGTTGTAAAAGCTCAAAAAAATTCAATTCCGTCTGGCAAATCAACTGAAATACAAATTACACTTGATACTAAAAATTTGGTTGTGGGTGAATACAAAAAATCATTTACTATACAAACCAATGATCCTGAAAATAGTTTTATGATTTTGATAGTGAATTGGAAGATAAAATAAATAAATTTTGATTCTTGATTTTAAATTAAAGCCAGGAAATTTCTTGGCTTTTTTAATATGTTAAATATGGATTATCAACAACTACATCCCGAAAATAATCCTTCTTATAAGGGTTTAAAAGTGAATGAAGGAATAGAAAATGTTCCAACAGTGAATCCATATCGAAAAATCAAAGCCAAACGCAAACACTATTCTGCCATAGAATTTGTAGATGGAATATTAAATGCTGATATTTCAATGCTAAGTCAGGCAGTAACGTTGATTGAAAGTTCTCTACCGGAACATCAACAAATTGCTCAACAAGTGATTGAAAAATGTCTGCCTTATGCTGGAAATTCTGTTCGCCTTGGCATTACTGGAGTGCCTGGAGCCGGAAAAAGTACATTTATTGAAGCATTAGGGATGCATCTTGTTAAAAAAAATAGAAAACTAGCTGTATTGGCCATCGACCCAAGTAGTGAGCGTTCCAAAGGAAGTATACTTGGGGATAAAACGAGAATGGAAGAATTATCGGTTTCTAAAAATGCATTTATACGCCCTTCTCCATCAGCCGGATCGTTGGGTGGGGTAGCCCGTAAAACAAGAGAAACTATAATTCTTTGCGAAGCGGCCGGTTTTGATACGATTTTTGTTGAAACAGTAGGAGTGGGGCAGTCTGAAACTTCAGTACATTCCATGGTTGATTTCTTTTTATTGATTCAACTTGCTGGTACTGGGGATGAACTTCAAGGAATAAAACGAGGTATAATGGAAATGGCTGATGGAATTGCAATAAATAAGTGCGATGGATCAAATACCGACAAAGCAAAAGTGGCCAGAACCCAGTATTCCAATGCATTACATCTGTTTCCATCACCCGAATCGGGTTGGATTCCCGAAGCAATAACTTGTTCGTCTATTGAATTAAATGGTATTGATGAAGTTTGGAATATGGTAGAACGTTATATTGAATTTGTCAAATCAAATCTTTTTTTTGAATCGAAACGTATTTCTCAGTCAAAATATTGGATGTACGAAACAATTAATGAGCAATTAAAATCACATTTTTATCAAAATTCTGAAATTCAGAGTCGATTGCTTGATAGTGAACGAAAAGTTCTGAATGATGAACAAAGCTCCTTTATTGCTGCAAAAAATTTACTTGATGCCTATTTTGAAAATAAACTATAAACTATTCATTATCAGGAATATTATAAAAAGTAAGATATGGAATTAAATGTAATTTACAATCAATCATGCCTCGAAGGCTTAAAACAACTACCCGATGCCTGTGTTGATTTAATTTTTACTGATCCTCCATATTTTCAGTATAGAGCGCAAAACATTGAAGGTTTAAAAAACCACAAAGATCTTGTCACTGAATTTGACTTTGATGAATTCAAAACTGAAGCCGATTACCTCCAATTTTTAGAAAAAGTGTTGATTGAGTGTTATCGGGTTTCAAAACCGGGTGCTGCAGGCTATATGTGGTGTGGTGATGATTTTGTTTCGTATCTTAATCGTATGGTTGAACGGGTTGGTTTTCAGTTTCGAAAAGTGATACATTGGCATAAAACAAATCCTTTTCCTGCTATTTATACCCGGAAAATGTATGCCAATAGTATGGAAATGCTAATTCATTTTTCGAAAGGAACACCTAAAACATGGAATCACAAATCTGTGAATGAAATGCATAATTTTATACAATCTCCAATCTGTATGGGAAAGGAACGTACGAAGCATAAAACACAAAAACCGTTGAAAGTTTGTATCCCTTTTATTGAGATTAGCAGTAATAAAGACGAAATTGTTTTAGATCCATTTTTGGGTTCAGGAAGCACAGCGGTTGCGGCCAAATTGCTTGGAAGAAATTTTATTGCTTACGAATTGAATTCTGAATTTTGTGAAATAGCCAGAGATAGAATTAAAAAAACAATTTCAGCTGAATAAGCTTTATTTATTTTCACTTTCAGTCACCGGAAATATGCCTTGAGGTCTTTTTATAAGGTACTTTGTCATGGTTTGATTAGATTCAAACCCAATACCCGTAATAATCCGGGTGGCTTGAGTAATTTTTACGAGTGTATCAGAATAAATCCTTTCTTGCCGTTGATTCCAATAAAGTTTTTCGGTTTCGAATTGCTCACCTTGTAAATTTATGGCTTTTACCTTCCCTTTAAGTTCCCACAACTGCTCATTTTCATTGAATTTAGCATACAAACTATGAATGTTAGCATCTACTTTTAGCAATTGGTCAAATCGTTCTAAATGGATACCTTTCGGAAATTCCCAATACGGGGGCATGGCTCGGTCATAGATATCCCAGCGACATGTTGAAATACGATAACGTGTTATGCCTGAATCAGATACAACGGTTGTAATTTCGGTAGCATGTAGTCTTGGAAGTTTTGACCTGTCAACAACTGCCCGAATTTTTTCGGGTTTATCATTGCTACATGCCATTATTGATAAGAATATAAGCATAGTGAATAAACCTGATTTCCAGCTATTTAAAGTAGAAAATAAAGTATACACTTGCATCGGTTCAATAAATTAACGTAAAAATAAGTTTCTGAATTTATTACAATTTACGTTTAAAGAACCAATGTTCATTAAATGTAAAATTAAAAGTAAGTTTATAAAAATCTTCATTAAGCACACTTAAAGTACCCACTTTACCGTATTCAAAGCTTGCATTTAAAACCGTACTACTGTTTCTTAAAGGCAAGCCAATCCCCAACGATAATCCAAAACTTTTAGGTAAAGTTTGACCTTTAACATTAAAATACGAATCGCTAAGATTAAATCCGGCACGGTAACGAACTCTATCAGAGTATTTTCTGCCTTTCGGGTTAGGAAGGTATTCAACACCAATTGCCAATTTCGAACGATTACCCAAACTATCCGTTTTACCAAAAAATTGGGCATCTTTCCATTGTTGCAAACTGTAATCAATACCTATTGAAAGTCGTTTATCAAAAGTGTAATACAATCCAATACCATACATTGTAGGCGTTTCAAATCCATAAATGGGTGGAATTGTATCAGTAAGTACTCCTGAAGTTATTTTTTGAAAATTACCGTTGAGTTTAGTTTTTTGTTCGAAAATAAATCCCAGTGTAACATCGTGCTTTTGGGCAAAAGTATTATAAAGTTGTGCACCAATTCTGTACCTGAAGCTATTTGCTTTTAGTGCATTTATTTCGGTTGTTGACGAAAAACCATTCGCCGAATTAAAACTCAAATCACGATAATTATTAATAGTGCCATACATATAATAAGCATTTATACCCAACGACAAATGATTAAATAAATTAGCTGAAAGTCCCATGTAAACCTGACTAAAACCACCATTTCCACTGAAACTTTTTGAAGAAGTAATAGTATCATTTTTCGAAATATCTTTTAAAACAGTAGTGTCATTATTATAGAAGCTATACCCTACAAATGAATAAGGTAATGCGCCAGCACTAAAACCAAGCCATTTAGTGATTGGAAATTGTAAGGTCAGATATTCTAAATTGGCATTAGCTTTCGTTACGCCTTTATTTCCTTCGGAAAAATGCGACATCATACCTGCAATTCCCAAATCGAATTGAAAAGTCATACTGTCAACACAACTGTACGAAGCCGGATTTACCGAATTGATACTTGTATTTAATCTCGAACCAATTGAAACACCTCCCATAGCTCGTTGTTCTCCATTATTGGTATCACTAATATCTCCAAATCCAAATTGAGTATAAGGTGAATTTGTATTATTCTGACTAATAGAGATTTGAGAGATGAATAAAATCGAAATTGCGATAAATAACAATTTATTTTTGTACATTGTATTGAAGTATGCGGTTGAGTCCGATTAATACTAGGTTTTTTTCTGCAAAGATGGCATTTTTTAGTTTGGTATCAAAGTAAAAAGTGCTACCACCTGTTAAAAATATTGAAAGTTGTGGATATTTAATTTTTAATG
>CAZEEB010000158.1:0-5248 GCA_964511245.1 uncultured Paludibacter sp. | reverse complement strand
TTTTGCGTTGTACAAATTAAATTACAGTATTTTTCTATAATCTAATTTTATCATGCAAGTTAAATTTCAGAGCATTCCAAATTATTTCTCAATTTAGAAAGCAAATCCAATAATATTCTTTATTTACTGGGGCGTCCATTTTAATGAAACTGAAGAAAAATTTGACTGCGATGCAGGTGCCTGAACATCTGCTACTGAACCTTTGGTAAATGTGAAAAATGTGGATTTTCCAGTACCCGGATTTTCAGATAATTCCATATAGACTCTATAAGTGCCATCTCCCACTATGTTTCCATTTGTATCTTTGCCATTCCAAGTACAGGTTCTTAGTCCATGACCACTCAATGTGGCACCTGTGATAGCATCTACTGTATTTCCATTCGATGTAGAACCTAACCAATTTGTCAAATCTACTCTTCGTTCTTGTGCATTTACCAATAATGTTTTAACAAAAGTGCCTGCACTGCTCTCAATCCAAATTGCCAACACATTACGAGGTGCATACTTGCCTGAATACGAGCTGGTAGTTGCACTTACACTCAAGCTACCGGGAGTTTTAACCGAATTGCTAATTGGGTCGTTTGTGGGTGTACAGGCCGTAGCAAAAACAATTAAAATGCAGATAATAAAAAAGTTTGCTGATTTCATATTGTCAATTTTTAAATAAATATAATTTATAACGATATAATTATCCAATAATTGTATTAATTACAATTTAATGGCAAATTATTCACATTATAATGTTTTTATTACACAGCGCTTAAATTTCACTGAAAAGTATCGTAATATTTATTACTATTAAAATATTTTAAATTTTAACTATCAAAATCCACTACATTATTGTATATATATCAAATTTATTGATATTTTTGCAAATAATTACAATCTCCAATAAAGTAGAACTTTTAAAAAATGAAATCTCCACTTTTTATAAATAAACTGATATCATTTTATACAGAGGGTTTTAGGGCTATGACGGTAGGCAAAACACTTTGGTTTATTGTACTGCTTAAACTTTTTATTATGTTTGCTGTTTTAAAATTATTTTTTTTTCCAAATTATTTGAAAACCAATTTCAAAGATGATGCTTCGCGAGCGAATCACGTTCGACAAGAGCTTATAAATAAAACCAACTAATTTCTAACACTTTAATAAACACTTATTTTAAAAAATTATGAATGGATTGGATGCATCTTTAGTGGATTGGTCAAGGGCACAATTTGCCATGACTGCCATGTATCACTGGCTTTTTGTGCCACTTACATTGGGTTTAGGCCTGATTATGTGTATAATGGAATCGTTGTACGTTAAAACGGGCAATGAAGAATGGAAAAAAGCAACCAAATTTTGGATGACGCTTTTCGGCGTCAATTTTGCCATTGGAGTTGCTACAGGTATTATTATGGAGTTCGAATTTGGCACTAACTGGTCAAATTATAGTTGGTTTGTAGGCGATATTTTTGGTGCGCCACTTGCCATCGAAGCCATAATAGCTTTTTTTATGGAGGCAACATTTATTTCTTTAATGTTTTTTGGCTGGAAAAAAGTAAGCAAGGGTTTTCACTTAGCTTCTACCTGGCTTACAGTAATTGGTGCTACAATTTCGGCTCTGTGGATTTTAGTTGCCAATGCGTGGATGCAATACCCTGTGGGTATGGAATTTAATCCAGACACAGTTCGTAATGAAATGATTGACTTTTGGAGTATTCTGTTATCCCCTGTGGCATTAAATAAATTTTTTCACACTGTTATTTCCAGCTGGGTATTGGGTAGTTTATTTGTATTGGGAGTTAGTTCATGGTATATACTCAAAAAGCGAGATACCGGTTTTGCGCTTAAAAGCATTAAAGTAGCATCCATAGTTGGATTAGTTGCAACTTTACTTACAGCTTATACGGGCGACGGCTCTGCATTCAATGTAGCTCAACGTCAACCTATGAAGTTAGCTGTAATGGAAGGGCTTTACGAAGGAAAATCTAACATAGGACTTGTAGCATTTGGGATTTTAAATCCTGCCAAAAAGTCCTATAAAGATTCAATAAATCCATATTTATTCAAAATTGAAATTCCATCAATGTTGTCATTGTTAGCCAATAGAGATATTAACTCGTATGTACCCGGAATTAAAAATATTTTAAATGGTGGTTATAAAATGCCCAATGGTACTATTGCGCTTTCGTTTGATGAAAAACATCTGCGTGGAAAAGCAGCCATCCAATCTTTAGCCGATTACCAAAAAGCGGTACAGGCAAAAGATACAGCCGCAGCTAAAACACATAAGGAGGCTCTAAAAGCCAACTACGCGCAATTTGGATACGGTTATATTGACAAACCCGAGAAAATGATTCCAAATATTCCTACTGTGTTTTATTCGTTTCGAATAATGGTTATGTTAGGATTTTACTTTATAGCATTATTCGGTGTGGTATTATTTTTTAGTTCGAAGAAAAAAATTGAAGAGATGAAATGGTTACTTCGAATTTGCTTGTGGAGCATCCCACTTGGTTATGTGGCAAGTCAGTTGGGTTGGGTTGTTGCCGAAGTTGGTCGTCAGCCATGGGCTATCCAGGATGTATTGCCTTTGAATGCTGCTATTTCACACGTTTCTTCAGGTTCGGTAATGATTACATTCTTTTTGTTCTTAACATTATTTAGCGCACTTCTAGTCGCCGAAATTCGGATAATGTTAAAACAAATCAAGGAAGGACCTTCGGAAAAGTAAAACGTTGGTTTTTACGTTCAAACATTTTTATTCAAACATTAAAAAATACAATTATGATTACATACTCTTTTTTACAACACTATTGGTGGTTTTTAATATCCCTTCTAGGTGGTATTCTGGCTTTTCTTCTATTTATCCAGGGGGGGCAAACATTGTTGTTTTCACTCTCAAAAACTGAGGACGAAAAACGATTACTGGTTAATGCACTCGGTCGTAAATGGGAATTTACATTTACAACGCTCGTGACTTTCGGAGGTGCATTTTTTGCCTCTTTTCCACTTTTTTATTCTACAAGTTTTGGCGGTGCATACTGGGTTTGGATGGCAATTTTGTTTTGTTTTATAATTCAGGCAGTATCGTATGAGTTTCAAACCAAACCGGGAAATGTTTATGGTGCAAAAACCTATCGTTGGTTTTTATTTGTAAATGGATTATTAGGCACTTTCCTAATTGGAGTGGCTATTGCAACATTTTATACTGGATCTGATTTTTTGGTAAATAAAGCAAATATTACACAACAATTGGCACCGGTTATTAGCTCATGGGGCAACGAATGGCACGGGTTGGAAGCCTTATTAAATATTCGAAATTTAACACTGGGTATTGCCGTTTTCTTTTTAGCACGGTCACTGGCATTATTATTTTTCGTTAACAGACTGAACAACGAAATACTTGAAGCCCGGTCGCGCAAATATCTTTGGTACAATGCAATACCATTTGTTGTATTTTTCCTCGTATTTGTAATCTGGACACTTTTCTCTGATGGTTTTGCAGTAAATCCGGCTACAGGCATAGTTTCGATGGAGAAATACAAATACTTTACAAATTTTATTGAAATGCCAATTGTTTTGGGGCTTTTTTTAGCGGGCGTAGTTGCCGTATTGGCAGGTGTAATTGGAACCTGGATTAGTCCTAAATTTAAAAGTGGTATTTGGTTTGCCGGATTAGGAACTGTGTTGACAGTTTGTAGCCTCTTGCTAACAGCCGGTTATAACAATACAGCATATTATCCGGCTACACCTAATCTTCAAAGCTCATTGACAATTTACAATTCATCATCAAGTTTTTTTACTCTCAATGCCATGTCGCTCGTGTCGCTGTTTATCCCAGTGGTTCTGATTTATATTGTAATAGCCTGGCGTTCAATGGAAAAAAACAGAATTGATATTGCCGATGTGAATGGTGACGATCATGCTTATTGATATTACATAATTACAAAAAAAGCTGACACAGGTCAGCTTTTTTTGTAATTATGTAATATCAAAATTATAACTATTTCGTTGAAATGCTGATAATTTTTGTTTTTGAGAAATCTCCGGCAGTTAATCTGCACATATAAAGTCCGGTATGCAAACTTTCTAAATTAATTGTATAAGTTTGCAATGAGTTTGATTCAATATCTGTTGTGAATACTGCTTTTCCTGTCAAGTCCAGAATTTGAATTTTCGAAGCTGCAAAATCAATATCTGAAATGCTGATATTTAATTTTCCATCTTTTACCGGGTTTGCAAACAGTTTGAAATCAGCCATTTGCAAATTCTCCAAAGCCGATGGTTTTGCCTTATGTGTAGCCAGCCAAATGGTAGCATTCATCAATATGTTTTCATGATTTACTCCAACATCTCCTGTATATCCGTTATAAAGTGTATTTCCACTTCCACCTGTTCCATCATCGCAAGGTGAACTGTCGCCAATTGCGGCAACTTTTCCATTGCCATATTTAGCTGTTGCAAACATTACGTTGGTGGTTCCGCTGGTTGATGCACCGGTATTATAAATATATCCTACGGCAGTAGGATTTTTTGTTTTATCCAGAGTCATGGTTGTACCATTGCTCCACATAACCTTAGCACAAGACCCCATAGCTCCTTTTAAAATAGAATCATTTGCTATGGTAGCAAGATTGGTTGAAGTAAGAGAGATATTGACCAAATCAAATGCAATACCAAAAGGATTTGATATCTTTCCGTTATTTGTCAGAAAATCATTCCATACAGCCGGTGAATCCCAACCATCATTATTTCTATCAGACTGAGTATGATCAGAAACCATAAATAAACCTCCACCATTTTTTACGAAGTCTAACATAGCAATTTTTTCTGTAGCTGAAAATACAGAATTAGGTTCACACACAATAAAAACATTGTATTTGGATAAGTCCTGACTATTACTACTATTTCCATAAGTAATTGAACCACTTGGTGGCAGTGTTTCTACATAATATCCTTTTTTTACGCAATCAACTCCCCATGCTGATAACCCTCCACTCCAATAGGTTTCGAGTGTTGAGCTGGAAATTCCTGATTGTGGCGGTGTAGGTATTTGAGTTGGACTACTCGAGTTGCTTATAACCCAATCTGCATTTCCGGCTTGTTCAGCTTTGGTGTCATCAAAAAGTATTTTTATTTGTGAAAATGCAGTAATACTGATTAATAAAACTAGCAAAGTTAAACGATATTTCATATTATCTATATTATTAAAAATTAAAGCAAAAGTGCGCAAAGATATTGTTTTCTTTTATAAACT
>CAZEEB010000157.1:0-5354 GCA_964511245.1 uncultured Paludibacter sp. | reverse complement strand
TTTTTTGTATACAAAAATAAAAGACGCAGCGATTTGGATAATTTTTTGTAAAATATCTATCCTCCGAAGTTTATTAGTCCAAAAGTCAAGTACATTTGTGGCAAAGTTAATGAATAAATTTAGTTTAATCGAGTTCTTAACATCAGAAATTTTATTTTACTGATTTTAATGAACTTCTTAATTTGGTTTTTATGAAGAAAAGATTAATTCAACTGATATTATTAAACGTAATTGCTTTGTTTTCTGCAGGATATGCGCAGTTAAGTACTGCCAAATGGCAAACTCAACCTATCGTAATTGATGGTGATGCCTCTGACTGGGGAATGCTTCCACGTTTTTTCAATACAGAATCAAATCTAAAATATGAGTTTAGAAATGATTATCGAAACATGTATTTTATATTGAAAGCTGGCGATCGATCCACGCAAATGCAGCTTTTCAGAGCTGGTTTCTCGGTGAGATTTAAACTTAAAACTTCTAATCTTCAGAAAACTGAAATTGCATTTCGGGCAAATAAATTTAGCGAAATGCCACCCCTGAATACACAAGAAGTCAGAACAGACAAACTGGTGGATAAATCGGTAACAAAACCTCATATTTTGTTGAGAGATACGGCTATACTGGATGGATTTCAATATACAAATGGCATGATAACATCTGATAATCAATCGACTATATGTTTTGCCCGGAGTAAATCTAATCGCGATTTGACTTCATACGAAATTAAAATCCCATTAAGAGAATTGTTTGGTGATAATTTTAATTTGGATAAAATTTCAACCACTCAAATTCAGTTGCAGGTGGTTGTTAATGATTTGTCAAAGACTGAAATCCATAAAATGAGAGGACAAATTGGAAGTGGTATGCATGGTGGCGGAAGAGCAATGGGAGGAATGCGTGGCGGTGCTGAGATGGGTGGTGAAATGCAGGTTGGCAATATGGTTGAGATGCCAGGAGCTGAAATGAACGCTGAAACACCAGCCGAAATGCGTGGTGGTTTTTCAATGGAACGCAAAAGCTTCAACAAAGACTTTTTATTAGCTACAGGTAAATAGACCTTGCGATTTTAGGTTCGAACTAATGCAGTAATTAACAACTATCTATCTTTGTATGGAATTACTACTTTTTTATGGGATAATGAGCCGTTTTTTATTAAATTTCAAAATTAATACGCCGACTCAAATTGCTGTAAAAACCGCATATCATTCTCCGAAAACATGCGGAGGTCTTTTACCTGAAATTTCAGATTTGTAATCCGCTCAACGCCCATTCCAAATGCATAACCGGAATAAATTTTGGAATCAATACCACAATTTTCAAGTACATTTGGATCAACCATACCACAGCCTAAAATCTCAACCCAACCGGTATGTTTACAAAATGGGCAACCTTTACCACCACAAATATTACACGAAATATCCATTTCCGCACTTGGTTCGGTAAATGGGAAATAAGATGGGCGCAAGCGAATTTTAGTATTTTCACCGAACATTTCTTTGGCAAAATACATAAGTGCCTGTTTCAGATCAGCAAACGAAACATCTTTATCAATATACAAGCCTTCTACTTGATGAAAAAAACAATGTGCTCTGTATGAAATAGCTTCGTTGCGGTAAACACGACCCGGAAACAACATGCGAATAGGTGGTTTTTGAATTGCCATTAACCTTGATTGAACCGACGAAGTGTGAGTTCGAAGCAATACATCGGGATTTTGCTCGATAAAAAATGTGTCCTGCATGTCGCGTGCCGGATGTTCCGGTGGAAAGTTAAGTGCCCCAAATACATGCCAGTCATCTTCTATTTCAGGCCCTTCAGCAATCGTAAATCCGATTCTTGAAAATATATCAATGATTTCATGCTTAACCAACGAGAGTGGATGTCGGGTTCCTAGTTTTACGGGGTCAGCACTACGTGTTAAATCTATATCAGATTTTGCTGTTTCATTGCTTATAAACGATTCTTTTATTTCGGTAATTTTATCCTGAGCTTTATTTTTTAAATCATTTAGTAGCTGCCCAACTTCGCGTTTCTCATCATTTGCCACATTTCTGAAATCGTTAAATAATTCGGAGATATGTCCTTTTTTACTCAAATATTTAATTCGGAGTGATTCTAATTCTTCAATATTTGAAGCTGCAAGTTCATTCACTTCTTCCAATAATTGATTAATACGATGTTTCATTGAATTTATTCTTGTTTATTGAAAATTTAAATAATTGTAAATCACTATTTTAAACATATAATTATAACCAAATTAATGCAATTATACTTTTCGCAAAAGTAATCAATTTTCAACAGAAATTGGTTCTGAATAAAAAAAAAAGGCTTTAATTCTCCATTTGTCTGATTTTTGCCTTATATTTGTCAAACTCAAAATTTAATTTTATGAATATTCAGAATATATTACAATTTCTGCAAGAATTGAAACTTAATAACAATCGTGAGTGGTTTGCATCGAACAAAAAATGGTTTGAACAGGTAAAACTAGAATTTGAACAAATCAGTAAGGAATTGATTCTCGAAATTTCTAAATTCGACGAAGATATTAAACATGTGGATGCAAAAGATTGTATTTTCCGCATATATCGCGATACTCGTTTTTCGCATGATAAAACTCCATATAAAACGCATTTTGGAGTTTTTGTGGCTTCAGATGGAGGAAGAAAAAGCCAGCGTGGAGGTTATTATATTCATCTTGACCCTGATGGTTGTTTTGTTGGTGTAGGTGTGTGGGGGCCTGAACCTGTATTATTGAAAGCACTTCGTCAGAGTATTTATGATAATATTGATGAGTTAAATGAAATACGCCAAAGCAAAGATTTTTCACGATATTTTGTTGATTTCTTTGAAGAAGATAAACTCAAAACAGTTCCACAGGGTTTTCCAAAAGACTTTAAAGAAGCCGAATTACTTAAACTTAAACACTATTTGGTAGATTACAAATTTGACGACAAGCAGGCAAATTCAGAAGATTTTGTAACGTTGGTGGTTGATGTATTGCGAAGTGGTTACCCACTAAATAGATTTTTAAATTATACTGTGGACGAAATTAAAAACTAAAATAAAATTAATGTAAATTGAATTTTTATGATTTTAGACACTTTAGAAAATGCAGGATTGTATGTTACATTTCACCCCCGGTTTAAGCAAGCGTTTGATTTTTTGAATTCTACTGATTTGAATGCTCTTCCACTAGGCAAAATGGAGCTTGATGGTTCGGATTTGTTCATAAATGTAGTTGAACTAACTGCTATGACTGCTCAAGAAGCAAAAATGGAAACACACAATCGGTATATTGATATTCAAATACCAATAACCGGTTATGAAACAATGGGTTGGATAGCCAAAAATCAACTTATGACTGAATCTGAAACTTACAATGCTGATAAAGATGTTGCGTTTTTTGCAGATAAAGCATCAAATCTTATCCATGTACAACCCTTCCAGTTTGTTATATTTTTTCCAACCGACGGACACCAGCCGGGAATTGCCGATGTTAAACATAAAAAAATTATCGTTAAAGTTCTGCTGTAAATATTTTTTTGATTACTAATGTTTTTAGAAATTTTGAAATCTAAATAATGAAAGACCTTGCAATTTTAAAATCTGACCCATGGCTAGCTCCATATTCCGGAGCAATAAATGGTAGATATGAATATTTCGAAAGTATCGAAAATAAATTAGTTTCAGAGGGACAATCTTTATCAAGTTTTGCTTCCGGTTATTTGTATTTTGGGCTTCATCGCTTGCCCGATGGATGGATTTTCAGAGAGTGGGCTCCAAATGCAATTGCCATCTTTTTGATTGGTGATTTTAATAATTGGCAAAGACATCCTGATTATCAGTTAAAAAAAGTGCAAAATGGAATTTGGGAAATTAGGTTGCCAGATTATGCTATGACCCACTCTCAACATTATAAATTATTAGTTGAATGGGATGGGGGTTCGGGTGAACGTATACCCGCATGGTGTAGAAGAGTAGTGCAGGATAACTCAACGAAAATTTTTAGCGCACAGGTATGGAATCCATTACTACAATATAAATTTAAAAATCTTGATTTCCGACCTAAAATTAATCCATTACTGATATATGAATGTCATATTGGCATGTCAAGCTCTGAAGAGAAAGTATCTACTTTTGAAGAATTCAGAATCAATATTTTACCCCGAATATCGGCTGATGGATATAATTGCATACAAATAATGGCAATTCAGGAGCATCCATATTATGGGTCATTTGGTTATCATGTTTCCAGTTTTTTTGCTGCATCGTCGCGCTTTGGAACTCCAGAAGAATTAAAACATTTAATTGACGATGCTCATGGTTTGGGAATTGCTGTAATTATGGACATAGTTCATTCTCATGCTGTTAAAAATGAAATAGAAGGCTTAGGTAGGTTTGATGGTACACCTTATCAGTATTTTCACGGCGGTTCACGGCGCGAACATCCTGCTTGGGATTCATTGTGCTTTGATTATGCAAAACCTTCGGTACTCCATTTTTTATTGTCAAATTGTAAATTTTGGCTTGAAGAATATAAATTTGATGGATATAGGTTTGATGGGGTTACTTCAATGCTATACCGAAGTCATGGATTAGGCGAAGATTTTAATGGCTATGACTCGTATTACAACTTAAATCAAGATGGAGATGCAATTTGTTATCTTACTTTGGCAAATAAATTAATTCATGAAGTAAATCCATACGCAATAACTGTGGCTGAGGAGGTAAGCGGAATGCCTGGTTTAGCCACTAAGGTTGAAGATGGCGGTATTGGATTTGATTTCCGAATGGCAATGGGAATTCCGGATTTTTGGATTAAACAAATTAAAGAAGTTAAGGATGAAGATTGGAAAGTAGGTCAAATTTATTGGGAACTAACAAACCGTCGGGCTGACGAAAAAACCATTAGTTATGCAGAAAGTCATGATCAGGCTTTGGTTGGTGATAAAACCTTAATTTTTAGGCTTATAGATGCTGAAATGTATTGGCACATGCAACGAGGAGATAATACGCTAACTGTAGATCGTGGTGTAGCACTTCATAAAATGATACGATTAATTAGCTCTACTACAATAAATGGCGGTTACCTGAATTTTATGGGAAATGAATTTGGTCATCCGGAATGGATTGATTTTCCTCGCGAAGGAAATGGTTGGTCGCATAAATATGCACGTAGGCAGTGGGAGTTGGTTGATAACCCCAAATACCTTTATAATGCATTGGGCGAATTTGATAAAGCCATGATTGGATTAATAAATTCAGTTTCTAACTTTAATGAGTCTCCCATTATGCAGCTTTGGGATAAAGAAGGAGATCAAGTACTTGCATATCAACGTGCCGACCTTGTT
>CAZEEB010000156.1:0-5362 GCA_964511245.1 uncultured Paludibacter sp. | reverse complement strand
TACTCCATACCGTTTTATGAATTTGCTGCATGGAACTCACCAGCCGGATACAGGGAAACCATTATCAAACGTCCGTATAATTTGATGGAAAAAGTGTATCGCACCATGTCTATGATTCGTGGAGCACATCCGGCAATTTTGATAGTGGATGATGCAAAAAAAGATGCTAAAACCCATACTTATAAGTGGACGATGCAATTAGCCACCGATATAGTCATAGAATCAACAGCCGACAACGGAAACGGTATGTACGATGTGGTACTCAAAGAAAGTTTGGGAATCAGAAAATTGCTTGTAAGGATGTTAAATCAGAGTGATTATATTTCAGGTACCGTTCCGGCTAAAATTGATACTATCTGGTACACTACCGCTGATGGAAAAAGTTACAAAAACTATCGTTTGGTTTGTGAATCTTCAAGTATTTCGCCTGATTTTAAAGTGCTGCTTTTCCCTTATTTATTGGGCGAAGCCAAACCAACAACAACATGGAATACCGATAAATCAAAGTTGAATCTAGTGTGGAACGATCAAACCGTTAGTCTGGCTTTTGCCCTTACAAACGGATTAACAAACCTTTCGGAACAGACAGTCCAAAAGATAATATTTAATGATATGTTGGCCAAAAAACCTTCTAACGCCGATTTCGATCCCGGTGCAACTGCCACATCGGGGCTTAGTGTAACATACAGCAGTGATAATCAGGCTGTGGCAACAGTTGTGAATGGAAAAATTCACATTGTGGGAGTCGGAACGGCAAACATTAGCGCCTCACAATCCGGTAATGCTACTTATGGAATGGCGGTGCCGGTAATAAAACCGCTCGTGGTATCCTTATCGGCGGATGTTACTGATTTAAATTTAAAAAATGATTTAACAATCTTACCCAATCCTGCGAGCCATGTTGTTCAGCTAAAAAACGTTGAGAACGCAGTAATCTCCATTTCCGATTTATTGGGGAGGGAAATAATCAACAAAAAAAGTACAAACATTGATATGGACATCGATATATCAAGCTTAAATGAAGCCTGTTACATTGTGTCGGCATTAAGCGGACAATCAAAACACAAAGCTAAGTTGCTGATACGAAAATAATTGGGGACCTACATCCAAAAGGTTAAAAACGCAAATATTTCGGTTGATGTAACATTTCTCCCGTAATTTGATACATAATTACCGTTCAATTTCTAATTATGCATTTATATTTGCAGTTCAATTTAAATTTATTTTTAAAACTAATAATCATCAAAAATCAATTATCATGAAAAAAAACGTACTTAAAGTAATGACAGTTATGGCAATAGCTGTAATGAGTCTAAACAATGTAAATGCTGCCAACTGGTTTGTAAAAGGCGATCCGAACACCAATACTACAGGCGGAACTACCTGGGCAACGGCAGTAACATTAACCAAAGCTGCTGCCTCTGCCGCTGCGGGCGATATTATTTATTTAGCAGCCGGAACGTATACACAAACAGCTTATATATCATTAAACAAAGCATATACTGTAATAGGAGGATTTGCCGGAACAGAAAATGAAAGTACTATCACTCCTTCCATGTCAAATCCGACAGTAAATGTGACTCGTTTAACACAGGCAGCGAGTTCAACATTCCGAATTATGAACATTGCCTCTACAACGCTGACCGGAACTGTAACCCTCCAGGACCTAACTTTCGATGGACTCAACAACAACCAAAACGGACAAGCCATCGAGTGTTCTTCCAGTTCGTTGCTAACGACTTTAATCAAAAACTGTAAATTTACAAACATAACGGCTACTGCCACCAATGTTTCGGGTGCAATCAATATCAATAATGTTAGTACGAATGTTACAGTTCAGGATTGCTGGTTTGAAAATATAACAGCAGGTAATAATGGCGGTGCTATTAGTACAAACGCTAAAACAGGTAATACAGTTACAATTGTTGGTTGTACTTTTAAAAACACAACTGCACCAAGCACAACGACTAATTATAGCGGTGGTGCATTATATGCCAATGGTATTATAACTACAAATGCTTATACACTTAATGTTGACAGTTGTACTTTTAACGGAACAAAAGCCGCTACAGGGGGAGCAATTTATGCCGGTGTTGCCATTACATTGAATATTACAAATTCATCATTTTTAAATTGTCAGACGGCAAATACCGTTACAGGAAGTGGTCATGGTGGAGCAATTATTTTCTCATCACCGACAGTAAATATAAGCAATTGTAAATTTGATGGATGCAGCGATAACGGGCGGGGATTGATATACTGGAATGCCGCTTTAACTCATTCCATAATCAAAAAATCCATTTTTACAAACAACACTTCTCAGGGAACGACTCAAAATAGTGGGGCTGTTTTTGGAATACAAAATGCAACATCTTTTGTAACAATCGATAGTTGTTTTGCATATAATAATAACAGTACAGCACATACCGGAAATCTGAGTGCATCTGTGTTGTATTCGGCAGCAGGAAAATCAAATATTAACATTAATCATTCAGCTCTTGTTGGAAATAATGGTAAATACAACGTTACACGCGCTATTACTTTTGCGACAGCAGCTACTTCCGGCGATACAATCAATATTCAAAATTCAATTGTTTCAAATAACACGAACTTAGCTTTTAACAATACTAATTTAGCCTATAATGACACAACCCGTGATATTACCTCTTTTTCAACCATTTATGGCAAAGTAACCTATAGTGCCATGATAGCCAATGGTGAATATCACAATGCGGTAAGCAATCTATCAACTCCAGCAACGCCTCTAAAAACAATTTATACTAACTTGTTAACTACTGCTGATATGTCTACGCTGACTACAGTAAGCGCCATTAATGATATTATGTCAGCTACAAATGCTCTGCTTTTAAAATATAAAGTTCCAAACGCATTAAACCAACCTTCAATCAACAAAGATGTGTTTTATAGTCAGGGACAACTTACATTTAGTCAGCCGGTAGATAAAGCAACCATTTATACGGTTCTAGGAGTGCCTGTAAGAAAGTTAATTGCGGTTCAAAATGCTTCGTTAAAAGACATTCCAGAAGGTATTTATATTGTAAATTACTCACTTGGAGGCAAATCCATGAGTTATAAATTTATGAGGTAGTTGGCAAAATATACCAACATTTTTCATTTTTCATACAGAACCTGCTCCGTGCAGGTTCTGTCGTTTTTCACTTAAATCTATGCAATTATCATTCAAAATTTGCCATGAAAAAAATTTCATTTTACTATATAGTCCTACTGTTATTCACAGTCTGTATGCCACTAACGCATGCTAAAACGCTAACAGTTTTTCCCAAAACGATTTCCATGGATTCGCTCCTGTGTGGACCAAAAATGATTGAAATTGTTATCAAAACCATTCAAAACGAAGAAGTCAAAATATTCTGTTTAAAGCCTTCCGATTTTAAACCGGGGGAAAAACGAACAGCTGTGGTATGGATTCACGGGGGAGGCTGGACAGGTGGAAGCACGGAGAGTTTCTTCCCTCATGCCCGCTACTTTGCTTTTCGTGGTGCGGTTGGTTTCTGCATTCAATACCGCCTTGTAAAAGCCAATGGAAATACGGTTGCCGATTGTTTGGCCGATTGCAAATCTGCCATTCGTTATATTCGCGAACATGCCGCTGAATTGGGCGTTGACCCTGATAAAATTGTCGTGATGGGCGATTCCGCCGGTGGTCATTTAGCTTCCTGCCTCGGAACCGTTGATGGATTTGATGACCCTACCGATAACCTGAAAATCAGTGCCAAACCCAACGCCATGGTATTGTATAACCCATTGTCAGATTTTACTCAAAGTAATTTTATTAAAATAATTATTGGCGGTGCTGCACTTGATAAAAAACCTACTCCCGAAAGTTTGATTCCTACAACCGAACAAACAGAATTGGCAAAAAAGCTATCGCCACTTTATAACGTTCATAAAAACCAGCCTCCCACCCTGATTTTGCATGGAACTGATGATACTGTCATTCTACCAGAACAATCCGTGCAATTTACGGATGCCATGAAAAAAGCAGGCAATAAATGTGAACTTATTATGCTACCCAATACAACGCATGCTTTTGTTTGTGCCAATTGGAAAGCTCCTGAGGAAGTGGTAATTAGTGCTATTCAGGAAGGGGACAAATTCCTTGTTTCGTTGGGATTTTTGGAAGGAATATCAACCTTAGTGCCTTCAAAAGTACCGGCATGGGTGCCCAGAGGGCAGAAGAAGTAATACGAGACGATTAGGTTTAATAATACTATATGTTTCATTTTTTTTAGTTGACGCATAAAACTCGCAATAAAAATCATCGACTTTTGGTATATGCCTGTTTTAATTTTCTTACCATCCTTTTAACATTAAAAATTAGAATTCAATGTTTTATACTGCTATTTGTCCTAATTTAGCACGTTTGTACTGAATATAAGTTGGAAATATTTAAGCTTGATATTATGCATTTATTTATTAAATTTGCATACTTAAAAATCTTTCGAATACTCTTTCAAGTTTATTATATATAATTTCAATTATATTCTTAAATCTAGACACTCAAAAAACATCCGACAACAATGATTGGAACACTTGTAAACACAGCAGCCGTAGTACTGGGCGGAACAATTGGTTTATTGCTCAAAAAAAACATGCCGGAGCGCGTAACCGCCATTTACTTTCAGGCGGTGGGTTTATTTACGCTGGCTATAGGCATTGGCATGGTGGTAAAAATGAACCATATACTATTGGTAATAGGCAGTTTGGCTGTTGGTTCATTGCTTGGCGAATGGATGCAACTTGATGTAAGTGTGGAGCGCATGAGTCAATACCTGAAAAAGAAATTCAGTATTGCAAACGAAAAATTTTCAGAAGGGCTGATAACCGCATTTCTGTTGTTTTGCATTGGATCAATGACTATACTTGGCACTATTCAGGAAGGTACGGGTGGCTCGTCCGATTTACTTTTTAGCAAATCGCTAATGGACTTTTTCTCAGCCATGTTGTTGGCATCGGCATTTGGTTTTGGAGTAGTTGTGTCGGCTATTCCTTTATTAATTTTCCAAAGTTTACTAACCATACTAGCCATGTATGCAGGCTCGTTTTTAAATAAAACCATCCTCGAAGGTTTAACCTGTGTGGGCGGCATTTTGCTTATTGGACTTGGAATTAATGTATTGGAAATTAAAAAACTTCGCATTTTGAATATGTTACCTTCACTGATTTTGGTGGTAATTGTGTTGTGGATCTTCAGCTAAACTCTGATTTATAGCAATCGTATTCTGTTTTAATAAATTTCCGACAACGTTTTCGGAATTTAAATCTTATAAAAACTGAAATAGTTTTTGATTATTGCACAAGTTTATTACTTTTGTGCAAT
>CAZEEB010000155.1:0-5424 GCA_964511245.1 uncultured Paludibacter sp. | reverse complement strand
AACAACTTTTGAGACAGCCTCTAAGGGAACTAAGTCTTTTTTATTGCCATTTTTCAATTTGGACTATTGTGTTTAAAATATCTCATTCAATATTTGTAAGTACTTATTTTTCATAATCAAAGCTAATTGGATAATAAGTAAGGGTCAAAATACAATGTATTATTTTGAACGCCGCCTGGCTAGCTAAGAAAGACGCCAGGGACACAAAGTTGCAAACAATATTATCTTTTTTGTTATATCAACTCCATTTAGGGCACTTTATTCGGGTTGAATTATTAACTAATTTCAGTTCGTTTTTTTTTATATCTTTGCAGCGCTTTAAAAACGGGTTATTTTGAACTCAACCCAAATTCAATTCAACAACTAAACATAAAATTATATGGCACTTCAATGTGGTATTGTGGGTTTACCCAATGTTGGTAAATCTACTTTATTCAACTGCCTTTCAAATGCTAAAGCTCAGGCTGCAAATTTCCCGTTTTGTACAATCGAACCCAATGTGGGGGTTATTACTGTTCCCGACGAAAGACTAAATAAACTGTCGGAACTTGTTCACCCACAGCGTATTGTACCTACTACTGTGGAAATTGTTGACATAGCCGGATTAGTAAAAGGGGCCAGTAAAGGCGAAGGACTGGGAAATAAATTTTTGGCCAATATACGGGAGACGGATGCTATTTTGCATGTGTTGCGCTGTTTTGACAATGATAATATTACACATGTTGATGGAAGTATTAATCCGGTGCGCGACAAGGAAATAATTGATACTGAATTGCAGTTGAAAGACCTTGAAACGGTTGAAAGTAGAATTTCGAAAGTTCAAAAGCAAGCTGCAGCGGGCGACAAACAGGCAAAGACAGTTTATGATATATATGTTTTGTATAGAGAAGCCTTGCTTCAGGGAAAATCGGCACGGACCGTACAACTGGATCCCTTGGAAAAAAAATTGGTAAAAGACCTTTATTTATTGACCGATAAACCGGTGATGTACGTTTGCAATGTGGATGAAGCTTCGGCTGTAAACGGTAATGACTATGTGGATGCGGTACGCAAATCAGTAAAAGATGAAAATGCTGAAATTTTGATAGTGGCAGCTGCTACCGAAGCCGATATTGCCGAACTGGAAACATACGAAGAACGACAAATGTTTCTCGAAGAAGTTGGTCTGTCGGAGTCAGGTGTTTCGCGCTTAATCCGGGCTGCATATCATTTACTTGATTTACAGACCTATTTCACTGCCGGAGTGCAAGAAGTAAGGGCTTGGACATTTGAGCGTAACTGGAAAGCACCGCAATGTGCCGGTGTGATTCATACCGATTTTGAAAAAGGATTTATACGTGCCGAAGTGATTAAATACCTGGATTTTAAAACCTTAGGCTCAGAAGCTGCCTGCAAAGAGGCCGGGAAAATGAATGTTGAAGGCAAAGAATATGTGGTACAAGATGGTGATATTATGCATTTTAGATTCAATGTGTAAATTAAATTAAATACAAAAAGAGCTGAAATTCGTTTTTGAATTTCAGCTCTTTTGTATTTGGAATAAAAATAAACGCTCATAAACTAGAAACTCTTAAGAAACAAATTATGAATAGAACGCAGATTTTAGCGGTTTAAGCTGATTTTAAACGGATTATAAAAATGCAAGTATTTTTGATTTTGCTCTTTAATCAATGCCGATTTATCGGTATTTCTAATCAGTTTTTTTTATCCGTCTAATCAGTGTGAATCAGCGTTCCATTCTTTTCTCTTTTGTTTCATTTAATTTTTAGATTGACATTTCCAATCTGTAATGCTATCAGCGAATTTAGATGAAATACAACTTTTTAACTCAAAAAACGTTAGTATTTTAAAGTAAAATCACAGCATAATCGTCGTCCTTAGTATGGAGACTAGCATAAACATAGCAATGACAGACAAAAAGGCACTTTCCATAACCAAAACCATTCAAGAATTTGGGAAAAATTTGTTTGGTTTTGTACGTGGCAGAGTACAATCCACCGAAGATGCTGAAGACATACTTCAGGATGTATGGGTGCAGCTAAGCAATTTAAGCAATGTGGCTGATATTGAGAATGTGAGTGCCTGGCTTTACGAAGTTGCAAGGAATAAAATTATTGACCGTTCGCGTAAGAAAACCAATTTGGCTCTGGAGGATTACAGCTACGAAAACGAGGAAGGCGAATTTAACTTTAAAGAAATTCTGTTGCTCGACGAAAGCAACAATCCTGAACTTGGTTTTTTCAAAGAGCTTTTTTGGAAAGAGTTTCAAAATGCATTGAATGAATTGCCTGAAAACCAGCGCGATGTTTTTCTACTCAACGAAATGGAAGACATGACATTGCAGCAAATTGCCGATCAACAAGGCGAAAATCTAAAAACCATTATCAGCCGCAAAGGCTACGCACTGAAACACTTGCGAAATAAACTAAACTACCTTTATAAAGAATTGAATAATTAAATTTGGCAGAAAAAAAATAAAAATATGGAATCAACAAATCAACAATGGGGAAAAAGACGATTCTTCTTTTTTCCGGTTTTTATTGCAGGACTTTTTGGAGTGAGTACCTTGGTAATGCTACTCTGGAACTGGATAATACCTTCTATATCAACGCTTAGTGCGCTCAATTATTGGCAAGCCATGGGACTTTTAGTATTGTGCCGCATCCTATTCGGCGGTTTCAGGTTTGGAAGTCATCACCGGGCTGCACACCGTCATTTTGAAAAACATGCGCCATTCAAAGATAAACTCATGGATATGACTGACGATGAACGTCAACAGTTTAAAAACCAGTGGAAACAACGTTGCTGCAAACCGCCAACATCCTGAGTTTTTTCACTTCAATACCGCACTGTATATAACAACAATAGGAACAATAGAGAATCAACCATCTTTTGTTCCTATTGTTGTTATATACAGTGTCGTATTTTGTAGACCGCTTGGCTTGCCAAGAAAGTCCCTTGGTTTACGTTCGGATAATCACATTGTACCTATTTTAGGATATTTAATTATTCCTACTATTTATCCAAATTAAAAAAAAATACTGAGATTTAAAGTAAAAATAAAACAAGTTCGTCTACCTAAATAGAAAGAACATTTTTATTAATTTTATAACAAAAAAAACAAAATGACAAAATCAATTTTAAAAGCCGTAATTTGCGGCGCACTTGTAGGCGTGATGGCATTTTTTGTACCTCACCTTTTGATTGGAATTTTAGTATTTTCATTTATTGTTCGACTTTTTCATTGTGGCGGAAGGCATCATGGATGTTGTGGACACGGACATTATGGGCACAACCGACGTATGTTTTACATGGCCGACATGATTCGGAAAATGAACGAAGAAGAGTATGCTGAATTTAAAACCAACATGGGAGGCGGATGCTGCAATAATGGTGCTTATCATCAACATGGATGTTGTGGTTCAAAATCAAATGAATCAGGCTGTTACGAAACAAAAAAAGAAGAAACAACGAAGTAATTAACCCTTAAAAAATTCAAACAAAATGCATAAAAAATCAAGATTTTTAGTTGGACTGGCTACTGCAGCCATCACTTTCGCCAGTTTATGGTTCACACTTGGACCATCGCACTTCAACCGCGGACACCGCCCTTGCCATAACATGATGGAACACTGCTGCATGAAAGAAACTGTAGAATCAGAATGTGATGAAAACATCAAAACACAGGGTCATGAGAAAGTAATTGTGATTAAGGAAGTTATCAAAACTGACAGCTTAAAAAAATAAAAACGCAAAAAAAAATGTGACAAGACACATTTTTGAATATCAACGCCTTAGCTTAACTCTAAGGCGTTTTTTTTGAAAATAAGAAGACAAATGATAAAACTATCTGATTCTGATGCGTTGACCTTTTTTAAGTTTTGCCTTTTGTTTTAATTTATTTAAGCGACATAGCGCTTTAACACTGGTTCCGTTTCGGGCGGCAACCTTTTTCAATGTATCTCCTTTACGAACTTTATAATATTTAGCTGAAGCAAATAATTTAACTTCGTGTTGATAGTAAAATGATTTCTTTTTGGTTAGTAAATAGGTTTTAGCAAACACCTGACCGGTATTAAAATCTATTATATGAGCCGGATTTATAGCGTTTCCAATGTATCGGGTTTCAAAATGTAAATGCGGACCTGTGGAATGACCGGTATTGCCTCCAAATGCGATTAAATCGCCTCCTTTAATATTTTGGTTTATTGCAACTAATACTGCCGAAAGGTGTGCATATACAGTTTCCAATCCATTATCATGCCTCACTACTATGTAATTACCGTAACCACGACCCTCATAATTGATAATTCTTACTTTACCTGAGAAAGCGCATCGTACCGAATCGCCAACTTTTAGCCTTAAGTCTATACCATAATGAAAACGGTATCGACGAGGACCAAAAACCGATGTAACAGCACCTCTTACCGGAATAATAAAATTAGAAACATCGATTCTTACCGAATCCGGTAAACTATCAATTGGAATTTTATAAGGGTTTACATGATCGCTTGTCCAAATATCGTTATAAATATCTTCGGCCGGATGGTTTTCCATTAAATCGTCCGAATTATCATTCAACATCTCTTTGTAAATGTTGGCAGAGTCCTTTTTGGGAATGAGCGAAAAATTATTTAATTGCGCGTAACTCCCAATTGTTGAGAGAAATAAGACAAAAATGAATATGTGTTTTTTAAAAAGAAAAGGCATTTGAAAAAAGTTTGTTGTTTAATGTTAATCGTTTATAATCAATCGGTTTCAGCTATTATTTATTCGGGTTTTTAAATAAATCCACTTCAACCTAACTCATAGCTTTTGACGTATTAAATTTCGTCGTTGGCATATAAAAAATTAAGATTATGTTGTTCAAAGTTGAAAATTTCAGTTGGATAAAAAAACCGATTAAGTTCTATTTCGGCATTATCAATAGTATCTGAAGTGTGTATTATATTTTCTTGTACACTCACGCTTAAATCACCCCGGATTGTTCCAAAAGCTGCTTCTCGTCCGTTGGTTTTTCCGGCCATCTGGTGTACAATATGTACTGCATCTAATCCTTTCCAGCAACAAACTATTACCGGTGTTATCATCATTGAGTCTTTTATACGTTTAAAAAATGGTCGTTGTGCCAAATGGGCATAATGTTCTGCCAGAATTTCATCAGTTAGTTGCATCATTTTTATGCCACACAGTTGCAAACCTTTACGTTCAAAACGTTGAATAACTTCGCCAATAAAGCCACGTTGCATAGCTCCGGGTTTAATAATTACAAGTGTTTTTTCCATGATGAAATCAGTTTTTAAAAATTAAAATTCTAAACCATTCAATGTGTAAAATAAATATTACTCTCCAAAATTAAAGAAATACGATTAGCGGTCAAAACAAATTCAAGTTTCTTAACTTATAGAGCCCCAATTTAAGGTA
>CAZEEB010000154.1:0-5514 GCA_964511245.1 uncultured Paludibacter sp. | reverse complement strand
AAGCCATAGGAGCAAACTTTGATGTGGTTACTTCGGCAGTGGAAATATAATGCTGTAAAAATATTGATTGTCATAAGTTGTCAAAATATAGTAATAATCTTGCAGAAAAATAATTTGATAATATGCTAAACAGAATAGTGGTGATAAACTCCGAATTGTATGCCAAAGCTGCCATTAGTATTGGTGACAGTAATAGCATACAACTTGCTGCAGAAAATAATGTAGGAAAAAGTTCTTTTTTGAATACACTTAATTTCTTGTATATTGTCGATAAAGAGCAAATGCGTTTTGAAGACAACCGCAAGCTATCAGAATCAATGAAACATTATTTTGGTGGGTCGAGTATTTACAGTTTTATTATTTTTGAAATTTTCAGCAATGGTTATTATTGTATTCTTGTAAAAGCAACACCTGAAAATACGCTTGAGTATTATAAAATTAGTGGTGAATACAAGGAGGATTTTTTTGTGGAAAAATTGTCTGATGGTGGTTTCAAGCCAAAGAAGTGGGAAACTGCTTTGCAAGAACTTACAAATGATAATCCGACCGATGCACCTATACAACTAAAAAGCGATGACCTTTATAATTTGATTTATAATTCCGATAAAAATAAAAATCCCGTTGTTTTAATCAACAGCAAAGTAAAAAGAAAAGGAAAGTCATTATCTAATAGTTTCACTGAAATATATAAACACCTTATCAAAACAAGTGAAATCTCTGAAAAATCCTTTAAAAATGCATTGCTTGTAGCAGACAACAAACAAAACGAACCTCTTTCTATTTTTTCTAATGATAAATTAGAAAAAATAGGTGATTTTGAGCGAAAGAAAACTCATTTGAATAAACTTCATTCTGTTAAGAAAGATTTTGAGATACTCAAACTATTGAATGATGAGTTTATTGCAAAAGAAACTGTTTTAGGTAAGCTAAAACATACTTTTTTCAGCAAGTATAATGAAATTGCAAAAGAATTGTCGGATAAAATAGATGAAAACAGTACTTTGTCGCAAGAAATAAACAGCCTCGACACTAAAATAAATAAAACATTTAAAGCTGAAAGAGATAAGTTAATTGGAGTAAAAACAACAGCCGAAAACAATCTCATATTTAACAAAATTGAGATTGGTATTGAAGAAGATACGGATAATAAAACTAAACTTGAAAAAAGTCCCAAACTTTGCGAACTATTAAAAGAAGTCGAAAATTACGAACCGACAAACGAAGATCTGTTGTTTCAGGGATTATTATCAGAAGTAGAAATAACAGATAAAAAAAGACAAGAACTTGAAGCTCAGCTTACTCAGTTAGAACGAAGTAGCTTTACTTCTCAACAAGTAGAAAAGCAAATCGCAGAATTAGAAGCGGAAATAAATTCAATTGCTAATTCAATAACTGAATTTGACAATTTGTTGTATCAGAATATTTCCGACGACCCCGAAATCACGAAACGAGTTTATTCTTATTTAAATAGCAATATTGCAAACCTTCATAAATCCAATATTGTAGAGAAAATTACAAAAGCTGATTTTCCAATGACTTTTTTCGATGGTAAAATTGATGTAAATGAGGTTATAATCAAAACCCCTGAAACCATAAATGAACTAAAAGAAAAAGTTGACATTAAAAACAAAGACCTAAGTGAGAAAAAATTACTTCTGGATGCAATTAAAAATAGTAATGCATTACAAAAAGAATTGACGAACCTAAAGAGTCAAATTTCAGAAAAAACCACATTGATTAAGAAAATAGAAAACAAGCCTAATTTGCTTGTTCAAAAAAATCAAATAGAAGCTGTTATTCAAGAATTGGAAGAAATTACAATCCCCGCAATTAATAAAAAGATTGAGAATGAGGACAATGAAATTGAAACAGCAAAAAAACTATTTGAGGCTAAGAAAGCAGAAAAAGCAAAACATGAAAGTGATTTAGCCGATTACAAAAAGCAATATAGTTACTTTTTGAACAACGATATTTACGAAATAGAAGAAATTTTAGAAAAACCATTTGAGAAAATTCACGAAGAGTTCACTAAAATGTATTATGCTTTTGCCATTGGTGAAGAATGTCTGAAAACACGAAGACAAAAACGAAAGGACAGCATTTGTAGAACATTGGATAGCGACATAAATAACATTAAGGATTTCATTAAAGAAGTGGACGAGGAACTACGAAATTTACCTGATTCACAAAGAACACTTGATGCTTTATTAAACTCTCTTTCCATTGAAATTGGCAATCCTACTGCAAATTTTCTCCAAAAATATAACGATTTCAAAACATTTGTTTATCATAATTACAATCGCAATTTAGCCAACTATCCAATTTCAAACATACAAGAAGTAAAAGTCAAAATCGATGATAATGAAGAGTTGATAAAGGATTTAACCAGTATCTCAAAACTCAAATTTTCAGATGGTTTAGATTTTGACAACGCCTATTTGGAAAGTAAAAAAGCATTGGAAAAACAACTTTTGGAACACAAAGGGAAATCAATTTCCATTGAAGATTTGTTTTCAATCAATGTTGAAATCACTAAAGTTACTGGAGAGAAAGAAGACATAGATTTATCAAAACAAGTTCAATCTAAGGGAACTAATATCGTTTTAAAATTATATCTGTTTTTGAATATATTAAAAGATTTAGTACAGCAGATAAATAACAACAAAATTATAATTTACGTTGACGAGTTGGATTCTATCGGACAAAAAAATGTAAAGCATTTAGTGTCGTTCTGTAAAGAGCATAATTTTGTGCCACTTTTTGCAGCCCCTCGAAAGGTTGAAGGAATAGATAAATATTATATGATTAAGGAACAAAAACCCAAAATCATTTTTGGCGAATTACAATCATTTCCTGTAATTTATAGAAAAGAACATGCAGAACATAACGTTTAAAAACACTATTCAACGACTTTTACGCGAGAACAAGATAAGTGCTTCGTCTATTGGAAAATCAATAAAAAATTCCAATGATTTTTCCACGTTGTTAAATGGCGGTTTCATTGAATATGTGCAAGCAAAAACAGGTGGGGGAAGTTATTCTGTAAAAAATATTGATGCATTAAATAAGTATTATCAGGGAAAATTTCCAGAAAAATTTAAAAACCAACAATCGTCTATTGACAATGTAAATGCGTTTAGAAACACCAAAGCTGCGAAGCGAGAAAGTCAAAATATTATTCTAATACGTGGAAACAAAAAAGTACTTATAAATGGAGTAGAAACGGATTTAAACTATTTTACAGAGAATTATGGCACATTTTCAACAGTTGTAAAAGATATTACAGCCAATAAAATATGTTTCGTCGAGAATTTAGACTCATTTTTGATTGCAGAGCAGGTGATAAAAAATGATTTTGTGTTTATTCATACTTACGGGGGCATTGGAAGGTCAGTTGTGAATAAAATCACTGCAAAAGAGTTTCTTGTTTTCCCTGATTATGATTTTGTTGGGTTGAAAAGCTATTTGCTTGTAAAACAGATACACGCAAATACAAAACTGTTTATTCCTGAAAATTACGAAGAACTATTGCAAACAAAATCCAGAACAATCAAAACCAAACAAGGCAGAGAACAGCAGCCGAGTCAGGACGTATTAGAAAGTACAGAAGATATTGTAGTAAAAATTAGAACAGATATTTTTAAGTATAAAAAATTTGTTGAACAACAAGCAGTATTTAAATGAGCAACTTAAATCTTTCAGGCAAAGACATATTGAGATTTCTTGTACAACATTATGATTTTGTACAAATGGCTTTTCTGTCAGGGAAACCCGATTTTGTTATTGAACAGGATCGATTTCAAACGCTTGTTGATGAATACAATACTTCAAATGACAGCAAAATTATGGTTTCAAAATTAGTTGACTTGAAATTTTGCAGACAATTATCCTCAGGTGAATATAAAATAAATGGCAATTACTCTACATTTTTAGAGTTCATTTTTGATGATTTCGTGTTGGATTTGCCGGAAACGTTGAAAACCCGCTACCAAGCCATTTTCGGTAATTTTATAAATTTACAATCAGAAATAGACGAAAATAAAATATCGCTTTACATTCAAGATATTGTAAATGAAGTAGAATCATTTTTAAATGATATTCAACGCCAAACATATCGTTTATTAAGAGATACCGAATCTTTGAAAGTAAATGCTGAAAATAATGCCGACCTTACTATTAGAGTACAAAAAGCAGCTTATTGGATTGACGAATATATTATTCCACTAAATTCTGTGTTGAACAAAGAACACCCTGATTCTATTATTGCAACAATTATAAATATTCAAAGATATGCAAGTGAAAAACGATTTTCTGTAAATACATTTCGACTAAAAAAAGAGTTTGAAAAATTATATGCTTGTGTTGTAAATGCCAATTCCGAATTAGATCAAACCATAGGCAAATTAACAAGAGAATTATTACCCTTGCTTGAAAGAATAAAAAGTGATTCGCTTATTTTAAGTGGCTTTTATCATTTTATCGAAAACATAGACCAACCTGAAAATTACATTATTCCTTTGCCTGATTTGTTGAGAAAAGAAAATAATAGTGTAATGTCAAATAATTTTAGTGCTGTTGCTGAATTTTATATTGACCACTTTAATCCTAAAAATGCTGAAATTGTTTATCAAGAGGAAATCCAAGATGTTGAATGGTTGCCAGATACAAGCTATTTCAAAGAATTATTGTTGTCAGAAAACGGAAGCGAGAATTTTTATCAGTGGTGTTTTGAAGTTTTACAGAAACATACAAACGACATTCCACTTTCAAAATTCTTTACTGTGTCCAATCTGATTTTGGAAGAAGATTTAAAAGCTGAATATCTACATGAAAACAGATTTGAAATTGCACTCTCAGATGTAATATTAAAAATGCCAAAAGTTAAAGTATATGCAATATCCGAATGAACATAAAAAAATCGTAAGCAATTTGTTAGATGGAAAATTTATAATTTCCTCTCACTTATTTAATGTTATCAAAGAGCAGGAAGATGATTACATTGAATTTTTCAAAGAATCTTACGGTTTCGACTTAAAGGTTGAGGCTGATTTTGCTTATTTGTGTTCTATTGATGTAAAAGAAACAAGAACGAGAGATTTCGTATTGTTTCTTGCTGTTTTGTGTCGTGAATTGGATTATAGCGGAAAAAATTTTAGAGAAACAGTCGAATTAGGTAGTTTGGATATTTCTGAAACATACGAACTTTTAAAGCAATCTTCAAAATGGGAAATACTCGAAAAAACAACTGTTGCCGATTTTGAGAAATTTATTACTACTTGGTCTGGGAAAAATCTCTTAATAAAAACAGGCAGTCAATTCAAATTCACTAAAGCAGTAATTGTATTTTTGTCATTTGCTGTCAATATTGCTAACGCAAAAATAAAGGAGGAAAACTAATGGCATAAAAGATTCATAGATATAATTATAGCCTTTAAAAAATAACTTTTTGTTATGGACCAACCAAAACTCGAAAGATTGCTTCGATTAATGAAAATGCTTACAGCAAACAATTCA
>CAZEEB010000153.1:0-5518 GCA_964511245.1 uncultured Paludibacter sp. | reverse complement strand
TATGGTGATTGATAAAGAAAATATAGAAAATCTGGCCGGACTTTCGCGCTTTGCGATTGATAAAGGCTGGACTTCATCTCCGGTGTTTAAAACACAAATCGGCAGAAATTACGAACTGCATTTCTGCAACAGTACGCCCGAAAAATTGTTCGACCGCGCCACATTGTACCAACATTTATATGACTTACTGAAAGTACATCCTTATATAGCTGAGTTTTATAAACCGGCTTTCTCCATTGCCAAATATATTTCGGAGCACGAAGAATTGCCGATGGCACTTTTCGATTCGTGTCCGGCTTGCAAAACAGAATGGGCATTTGACTTTACCGGTACTATTTATTCCTGCACTGCCACCGTTGGAAACAAAGGCGATGAGCTTGGAACATTTTATCCCGAAATTACTAAAAATGAAACTGCCATTGAAAGTTGGCAAAACCGTGATATCACAACCATTGAGAAGTGCAAAACCTGTGATGTGGCGTTGGCTTGTGGAGGTGGTTGTGCTTCGGTGGCCAAGAATAAAAACGGACATCCCAATTCACCCGATTGCCGTCCGGTAAAGGAATTACTGTCGTTGGGAGCAGCGTATTATTTAAACCTGGCTCCCTAACCCCCTAAAGGGGGAATGAGAGAGTCGGTTTTTGGATTTTTAAACGTTTGATATGAAAATAGTATGAAATTTATTTATCAATGGTATCTAAACTCCCCTTTAGGGGTTGGGGGCCGTTTATATTTTTATTATGAAAGAAATTAATGCAGTAGATTTTGAAAAAGAAGTGTTGAACGCCGGCAAAGTAGTTGTTGATTTTTACTCAACCGAATGTGCTCCCTGCGAAGCATTGGCTCCAAAATTTGATGCCATTGCAGAATTGTATGGAGAGAAAATCAAGTTTTTGAAGATTTTCCGTCAGGGAAACCGTGAACTGGCGACAGAATTAGGCGTGAGCTCATCTCCTACTCTACTTTTTTTTGACAACGGAAAGCAAGTTACCGGATCCATCAGCGGTGGTATTAAAAAATCAGAAATCATGGAACGATTGGATGCCATGTTGACTTCGGAAGAAGTTAAAGCAATTAAAGCAAACCAAAAACCGATTGTTTCGGAATATGATGTGGCTATTTTAGGTGGCGGCCCAGCCGGACTGACGGCAGGACTTTATTTGGGACAAGCCAAAATCAAAACTGTTTTGATTGATCCTGCACTTCCCGGCGGATATATGGGAATCACCCATCAGGTTTCCAATTATCCCGGATTTACTGAACCGCAACCGGGTTTTATGCTTGCACATTACATGAGCGAACAAACCAAACAATCAGGAATTGATTTTAAAGTAGCGGTGGATATTAGTTCAGTGGATTTATTGAAGAAAGAAATTGTGATTGACGAACTGGAAACAATCCGTGCCAAGAAAATTATTATTGCCACCGGAACAACTCCCAACACGATGAATGCTCCGGGCGAAAAAGAATATAAAGGAAAGGGAATTTCATATTGTGCCACTTGTGATGCTAAGTATTTTGTTGATAAGGAAGTAACAGTAATTGGAGGCGGTAATTCGGCGGTAGAAGAAGCCTTGTTTATCACCAAATTTGCAAGTAAAGTGACAATGATTCATCAGTTTGCTAAACTGACAGCCAACCAAACGGCTATTGACCAATTGCAAGCCAACGAAAAAATAACTGTCATGTATGAACATGAGCCCCGTAGTTTTGAAAAATCCGATGCTAAAATGTTGACTTTTGTTGAAGATTTGAAAACCAAGAAAGTAAAAGAACTTGAATCGGATGGTGTTTTCGTATTTATCGGTTTCAAATCCAATGTATCGGTGTTAGGTAAAACGCTTCCTGAGATGAATAATTGGGGATATATTCTTACTGACGAAGATATGAAAACCAGCATTCCGGATGTGTATGCCATTGGCGATATTATCAGTAAAAAATACCGTCAAATTACTACAGCTGTGGCCGATGGAACCATTGCAGCGATAACTATTTCGAAAGAATTATAACCTCACCCAAACCCCTCTCCTTTAGAAGAGAGTAGTTAAGCAACAAACTTTTCCTAAGTTTTAAACTTTGGAAAAACTATAATTAAATTTAAAAACAATTTTAAAAATTAAAAATTATGAAAACAAACATGGGAATTATTGACAAAGCTATCCGTATCGTGGTTGCTTTAGTTTTTGTAGGATTGTATTTAGCAAACGTAGTTACAGGAACCTTCGGTATTGTATTGCTTGTACTTGCGGGAGTATTTACCCTGACTTCATTAGTTGGTTTTTGTCCGTTGTATTGGCCTTTTGGTCT
This sequence comes from uncultured Paludibacter sp., assembly GCA_964511245.1. GTDB lineage: Bacteria > Bacteroidota > Bacteroidia > Bacteroidales > Paludibacteraceae > Paludibacter. Next base: position 3,211 of record CAZEEB010000153.1, on the reverse strand, counting down.
TAGCTCACTGGGTAAAAAGAAATAATTTATCACTAAAAAGATTATGAACCTGAAATTTTTAATGCCAACACTTATTTTAGTGTTGGCTTCATTCTCTAATGTGTCAGCTCAAAAAATGCAACTCAATTCACCTGAAGTGAAGGAAGTTCTGAAAAAGAACAAAGCCATTGTGATTCTGGATGTCAGAACTGCCGAAGAATTTGCTGCCGGACATTTAAAAGGTGCGCAAAACATTGATATTCGTCAATCGGATGCTTATAGTAAGTTTGATAAACTCAACCCTAAAACCACGTATCTGGTTTATTGCCGTACCAATCATCGCAGTGGCTTGGCTGTGGATTATATGATGCAGAAAGGGTTTAAAAATCTATATCAAATGATGGACGGTTTTCCGGGTTGGGCTGCGAACAACTTTGATTTTGAAAAATAAAGGCTAACAAACTTTCCCGAAGCGTCAAGCTTTGGGAAAGTGTAAGGTATAAAAAAGAAATGGAAGATTTAAAAACGCTTTATACGGAATCGGATTTGAAAATCATGCATGCGGCTGAGAAAGGCCGCATACCGGGTAGAAATCGGGTTGAAGAATTAATCAGTTTTGCAGAGAAATCTGGCGTAAAGCGGATTGGAATTGCCAATTGCATTAGTTTGCAACGGGAAGCCAACAACCTGAAAACGAGACTTGAAGAAAAATTTGAAGTATGTTCAGTTGATTGCAAGTATGGTAAAATCACAGGTGCCGAATTATTGCAGGACGAAACCGTAAAAGGGTTGTCGTGCAATCCGGCCGGTCAGGCTGAGTTTTTGGCTGAGAATAATACTGAATTAAATGTGTCATTTGGACTTTGCGTTGGGCATGATATTATGTTCAATATGAAATCAAAAGCACCTACCACAACGCTTGTGGTGAAAGACAGGGAACATAAGCATAATCCATACAAAGAATTCATAATTGATAATTTATAATTTACAATTTTATGCAAACAACCTTGGTCATCATTGGCAGTATAATTTTCGGATTTTTGATATTGAATATTTATGCCCGAATCAGAATGAAACTTCTCCCGAAAGTGGAAGATCATGCTAATATTTTGACATTGACAGACAAGAACTTTCAACAACAAACAAAAAATAAGGTTGTGCTGGTTGATTTTTGGGCTGAATGGTGCGCACCCTGCAAAATGATGGCTCCGGTGCTGAACGAAGTTGCTGATAACCTAACCGGAAACTCTTATGTTGGTAAACTGAATGTGGAACAATATCAATCCATGGCACAGCAGTTTAATGTACGCAATATTCCAACACTTATTCTTTTCAGAAATGGTAAAGAAGTGAAACGGTTTGTAGGAATCAAACAAAAGGATTTTTTGCTGAAGGAGATTCAATTAATAACAAATTAAAATATCAAACAAATTAATAAAATGGAAATGAAAAAGAAAGTTTATATTTATGTAGGTTTAATGCTTGCACTTATTGCAGGATCATTTTTATGGATTAACAGACAAAAAGAAGAAGCAAAAACCCAGGTTTATGAAGTCAAAAAATCAGCACCAATTCACCTAACTAAAGCCGAATTTATTTCAAAAGTTGCTAACTTTCAATCTAACCCAACTGAATGGAAATACCTGGGTGATAAACCTTGTATTATTGACTTTTATGCCACCTGGTGTGGACCGTGTAAAATGGTAGCACCTATTATGGAAGATTTGGCCAAAGAGTATGATGGTCAGATTTATATTTACAAAGTAGATGTTGATGCCGAGCAGGAAATAGCTGCTGCTTATGGCATTCAAAGTATTCCGACACTATTCTTTTGTCCAATGAATGGAACTCCGCAAATGGCTCAGGGTGCTATTGCAAAAGAAGATTTTAAGAAAATGATAACAGAAGTTTTGCTGAAAAAATAATCAAAAATAAAATTACAACAATCTAAAAAGAACAAAATGGGAACAAAATTTTTAACCAAGTCAGAATTTTTATCAAAAGTTGCAAATTACGAAGCGAATCCAACAGAGTGGATATTCCTGGGTGATAAACCTTGTATTATTGACTTTTACGCTGCATGGTGCGGTCCATGTAAAACCATTGCGCCAATTTTAGAAGATTTAGCTAAAGAATATGATGGACAAATAGATATTTACAAAATAGATACCGAAGCCGAGCAGGAATTGGCCGGTGCATTTGGAATCCGCAGCATTCCGAGCATTCTTTTTTGTCCAATGAATGGTGCGCCCCAAATGGCAGTAGGTTCCATGCCAAAAAATTCGTTTAAAAATGCAATCGCTGAAGTGTTATTAAGCAATTAATATTGTCAATTGAAATATTAAAAATGAAGAAAGCAACCAAATTTATTGTTTCAAAACGCATTATCATTCTTGCCGTTTTAGGCGCATTGACTTATTTTACAAAGACTTACTTTAATATTTCTATCTGGTATATTGTTTTGTTTGGTATTGGTACCGGTGTGATTTTCGGGAAGGTCTTTTGCCGCTGGTTGTGCCCGATAGGTTTTATGATGGAGCTTTTTATGGGCGGTAGCAGTCAGTTTGCCAGTATGTATCAGTATCACAAAATGGGTTGCCCCATTGCCTGGGCATCCGGTTTCCTGAATAAATATTCGTTATTCAAAATCAAAGTCAACACCGATTCCTGCACCAACTGTGGAAAATGTGACAAAGAATGTTACATTTCCACGCTTGAACCAGCCAAATTCAGCTTGTATAAACCGGACAAAGAAAAATCGGGGAACAGTTATTCCTGTTCAAAATGCCTGAAATGTGTGGCAGCCTGCCCCAATGGAAGTCTGACGTATAAGGTGTAAGGAAAAAATTTCATAAATTCATTAAAATGCTCATTAATTGAGCTTTGCTATGTACTCCGGCTTGTTTGTGCTTTAATTCTCCATTTTTGAAAATCATTAAAGTAGGCACACTTTGAATCTGATACTGAGCCGCAATCATTGGATTTTGATCCACATCAATTTTTATTACTTTCACAAGCTCACCCAATTCTTCGGCAACTTGTTTTAAAATAGGTGTTTGCATTTTGCAAGGTGCACACCAAACGGCATGAAAATCGACAATAACCGGACGGTTTTCATTGATAATTGTATCGAAATTTCCTTTCATATTTATTAAGTTTATAGATTGGAATTTGAAATAGCTCAAATTCTAATATAAAAAATAGATGAATCCCAAACTGATAACAGCTATAA
>CAZEEB010000152.1:0-5538 GCA_964511245.1 uncultured Paludibacter sp. | reverse complement strand
TTCACCTAAAATAAAGCGAAATTATGTCTAAAGTAAAAGTAGCAAGGAAAAGTACGCGTATCGATATGACCGCCATGAGCGATGTTACTGTATTGTTGCTGACTTTCTTTATGTTGACATCAACATTTGTTAAGAAAGAACCAGTGCAAGTAACAACTCCGGGATCAGTATCTGAAATCAAAATACCCGAAACCAACATTCTGTCAATACTTATTGACCCTGCTGGAAAGGTATTTATGAGTATGGATAAACAAGGCGATATGGTAGAAACCTTGACAAAGGTGGGAAAAGAATATGGTGTGACTTTTACTAATGAAGAAATTCAGAAGTTTAAAGTGTCGTCCACATTCGGAGTTCCGATGAAAAAAATGAAGGATTATTTGGCTCTTAAGGCTGCTGATCAGGATAAAGTACTTGCAACGTTGGGAATACCTACCGATAGCCTTGACAATCAGTTTAAGTCATGGGTTAAAAATGCCAGATCTACTAATCCTGATTTTCGAATTGCGATTAAAGCTGATGCAAAAACTCCGTATAAAGTAATTAAAGATGTAATGTCATCTCTTCAGGATTTGAGAGAAAATCGTTATAATCTTATTACATCATTAAAGAACGAAACTGCTAATAAAAAATAAAACATGGCTGAAATACAAAGTAACGACGGCGGCGGAAAGAAAAAAGGCGGTCACAGTAAACAGAAAAAAATCAGTGTATTTGTTGATTTTACTCCCATGGTGGATATGAACATGTTGTTAATTACATTCTTCATGTTATGTACATCCTTGAGTAAACCTCAAACCATGGAAATCAGTATGCCCAGTAATGATAAAAAAATAAATAAAGATGATCAACCACCTGTAAAAGCTTCAAAGGCTATTACTTTAGTACTTTCAGGAGGTGATTCGCTTTTTTATTACACAGGAGTCCCTGATTACAAAGATTATAACTCTTTGAAGTTAACTTCTTATGGCGCTGATGGAATCAGAGCATTTTTATTGAAACGTAATGCTGAGGCGGTAATTAAAATTAATGAACTGAAAGTAAAAAGAGACCAACTTAAAATAACGAGGGAACAATACAACAAACAGGTTTCTGAAATAAAAAGTGGTAAAAATACACCAGTTGTAGTTATAAAAGCAGCCGATAAATCAACTTATAAAAATTTGATTGATGCGCTCGATGAAATGCAAATCTGTAATATCGGAATTTATGTAATTGATAAAATTACACCCGGCGAATTGTTTTTGATAAAAAATTATCAAACTAAGGGGGCACTTTCGGCTAGTACAGCAAAATAAAAAAAACGCCTTAAAAACTAAAATAATATGGCTAAAATTGATTTAACATCCTTGGAGTGGCGTGAACTTATTTTCCAGGGTAAGAACAAGGAATACGGCGCTTATAAAATGCGTGGTGAGTCAGATAAACGACACAATACTGCAATTCTTATTGTGGCAGTAGTAGCAGTTGTAGGATTCAGTCTTCCTCGACTTATCGAAATGGTAAAGCCAAAGCAAGTTGATAAAATAACTGATGTAACTACTTTTGCTAAATTGGATAAAGCTGAAGTTAAAAATGACATAAAGAAGGTAGAACCTGTAGAACCTCCACCGGCTTTAAAAAGTTCGATCAAGTTTGTTGCTCCTGTAATCAAAAAAGATGAAGAAGTAAAAGACCAAGATCAAATGAAAAGTCAGGAAGAACTGAATAATACCAAAGTGGCCATATCGGTTGCTGATGTAAAAGGTAATGATGAGGCAAACGGTAAAGATATTGCCGATGTAAAGAAAAATGTTACTCAGGATGAAGAAGAAAAAGTGTATCAAGTTATTGAGCAAATGCCTCAGTTTCCGGGTGGTGAGGGAGAACTTCTAAGTTATATTAATAAGAATATCAAATATCCTGTTATTGCTCAGGAAAACGGAATTCAAGGTAAAGTAATTTTACGTTTCGTTGTATCTAAAACCGGTATGGTTGATAAAGTAGAAGTAGTTCGGAGTCTCGACCCTGCTTGTGATAAGGAAGCTATTCGTGTAGTAAAAACCTTGCCTAAATTTATTCCTGGCAAACAAAATGGGGTAAATGTAGCAGTTTGGTATACATTACCGGTTACATACAGACTTGAGTAGAAAATTGTATTAACATACAATTTTATGTAAACATTTAAAATTGGGCAGCCACTTTTTTTCAATTAGAAAAACAAGAAACTGCTCAATTTTTTCAACTTTAATTTGTTTAAATAATTAATTGTTATACACTTTGTTAGATTACAATAAATTAAATTTTTGTTATCGAAAAGATTTGTTATGTTAAGATATAGAATAGCTCCATTATTTTTTATAATTATATTTTTATCTTGCCAAAAACCCGTAAAAGATAAGTTTTCAGATACTTATACTACAGGTCAGATTCCGATTGCGGTTGACGAAAATTTTCAACCCATTATACAAGAAGAAATTGATGTTTTTGAAGCGCTAAGTCCCAATGCCAAAATTAAGCCAAATTACACCAATGAGGTAAATGCACTTAATTTACTTTTAAAGGATAGTGTTAGGTTGGCAATTGCAACTCGACCACTTTCAGAAAAAGAGATTAAATACCTAAATAGTAAGTCATTTTTTCCACATTCGTATAAATTAGCAAATGATGGGCTGGCTTTAATAGTTAATAATCATAACACGGATACCTTGATTACGGTTAATGATTTACGGAAAATATTAATTGGTCAGATTACTAAATGGAATGAAGTTTATCCAAAATCGAAACTGGGAAAGTTTCAAATTGTATTTGATAATCAAAACTCTAGTACTGTGAGATTCGCAATTGATTCAATTTGCGGAGGAAAACCGTTATCAAAAAATATATTTGCTCAAAATAATAACCTTGAAGTTATAGATTTTGTTTCAAAAACTCCAAATGCAATTGGTGTAATAGGTGTCAACTGGCTTGGTAACCGTAAAGATACAAGCAATTTGTCTTTTCGAAATGAAGTTAGGGTAATGTCAGTTAGTCAGGCTTCAGTAGCAACAGCCGATGATAGCTACAAACCATTTCAGGCATATTTATTTTATGGATACTATCCATTAACTAGATACGTTTATATTATATTAAATGATCCACGAGGTTCATTACCATCGGGTTTTACTAATTTTTTGACTTCCGATAGAGGGCAACGAATTATTTTAAAATCAGGGCTTGTGCCTGCTACACAACCCGTTAGAATTGTACATATTAAAGACGAAAAATAATAATTACTAATTTTTATACAACAAGCTACATGAAACGTAACTTTCTTTTTATTTTACTGGCATTTTTTACAATATCATTATCAGCTTCACAGCCAGCTCAAGGTATTGCTTATTACAAAGCGGGATTTCCTCAAGTTGCAAAACCACTTTTGCTTAACGAATATGCAACGGACACATTAACTCGTTCTCAAACTTGCTTTTATTTAGGTTTGATTTATTTCGGCGAAAACAAACTTGATTCAGCTTCATTATATTTTAAAAAGGGATTAAATTCTAAGCAAGTTAATGTGCTAAATACTATAGGATTGGCTATGCTTAAGCTAAAATCGAATCCAAAGGAAGCTGCAACTGATATACAAAGTGTTCTGAAATTGCCTACAAGTAAAAAAAATCCTGATTATTTTATAGCAGCTGCCAATGCATATCTGTTTAATGGAATGATTGATGATGCTATTTTTTATCAAGAAAAAGCTGCAGCCATTAAGTTAAAGTATTCAGGATTAGCTGTTTTGAATGGCGATATTGAACTTGCTAAAAAAGATGTTGGAAAGGCGTGTAGCAATTACGAATTAGCAATTTTGTATGATGAAAATTGTAAAGAAGCGTATATTAAATATGCCAGAGCTTATAAAAATGTGAATACTGCTCTTGCCATTGACATGTTAAACAGACTAAAAGTAAAAGAGCCAAGTTTTTTGTTGGTTGATAAAGAATTAGCAGATATTTACTATTCAATTAATGATTTTGATAAAGCTGCAAATTTATATGGAAATTATTTGAAGTCAGGAAATTCCAACGTTCAGGATTTAACAAAATTCGCAATGACTTTATTCTTAAATAATAAACCGGATGAATCTTTGAAAATTGCACAAGAAGGTTTAAAAAAAGCACCTCGCAATCCGGCGTTTAATCGGTTGGCAATGTATAACAATGTGTCTTTAAAACAATATGATAATGCATTAAAATACGCTGATTTGTTTTTTAATAAATCTGACAATCCCGATATAACCTATTATGATTATACTTATTATGGGCAAGCATTGAGATCAACCAAGAAGTTTGATTTAGCTATTGAACAGTTTAAAAAAGCTGTAGCCCTTGACTCAACTCAAAATGGATTTTGGAAAGATATTTCGGACATGTATGCTGAAAAACCTGATTATCCAAATGCCATAACAAGTTATTTAAAGTATATGAAAGCACTAAGTGCAGATAAGAAAAATGCTGATGTTATTGTTAATCTTGGTAAAATGTATTACAATTTAGGCAGTTTAGAAACTACAGCTCCTGATTTGAAGAAAAGTTCGTTGTTAAAAGCTGACACTATTTTTGCTCAGGTTGCCACACTTGAACCTACTAATTACAGAGGCAATATGTGGAGATCACGTACTAATTTTGCGTTAGATCCAGAATCTACAATAGGTTTGGCAAAACCATTTTACGAACAAACCCTTACTTTGGTTGAATCAAAAGCCGATATTCGCTATAATCCTGTAATTCTAGAATGTTCTCGTTATTTAGGCTATTATTATTTCTTGAAAAAAGATTATGTACAATCAAAAATATATTGGGGTAAAATATTACAGATAGATGCTAAAAATGAATTAGCTATCAAAGCGATTGAAGGAATTGATAAAGCAATGAAAGGGAAAAAATAATTTCTTTCAAACCTACTAAATAAAAGCTGATTCGAACCTAAATTTTGAATCAGCTTTTTTCTGTACATTGGCACTAGAAAATATGTAGCTTTAATTTTCAATAATTCATGTTTGAATTCTACTATTATTTTGTAATTTTGTAATTACTTTATTTATTTAATTAACATACATTTGTTTTCTTGTTATGCAACAATCTGAAATTCAAGCCGTAAAACAACGATTTGGAATTATTGGCACCTCTGAATTACTCAATAGAGCAATTGATATAGCTGTGCAAGTTGCGCCAACTGATTTATCGGTACTAATTACCGGCGAAAGTGGTGTAGGCAAGGAAAATTTTCCTCAGATCATACATCACTATAGTCACCGTAAACATGGTCCATATATTGCCGTAAATTGTGGCGCTATACCAGAAGGTACAATTGACTCCGAACTTTTTGGACATGAAAAGGGTTCATTTACAGGAGCATCTGCCGACAGAAAAGGTTATTTTGAAGTTGCCGATGGAGGTACAATTTTTTTAGATGAAGTAGGCGAATTACCTTTGTCAACTCAGGTTAGGTTATTGCGTGTTCTGGAAACAGGAGAATTTATAAAAGTTGGCTCATCAAAAACTCAAAAAACAAATGTTC
>CAZEEB010000151.1:0-5540 GCA_964511245.1 uncultured Paludibacter sp. | reverse complement strand
GACGTGTGCTCTTCCGATCTGATACAAAAGTTATTAATCTGATTTCTCTTCCCTAATAAAATATCTTTTCCGTTACGAACAGCATCGCCACTTATCCATGTAAAATGAGGAGTTTTCATCACTTCCTTAGCACTGTTTGGATGGCATTCCAGACATTTTCTAGTCACTTCCTGAGGTGTTTTAATTGAATCCTTAAAAAAGGCGCTATGGTCTAAATGAGCAATTGCTCTTTCTTCAATTGGATTGATGGGTGTAGGAATATTGCTGTGGTTATTGTTGCTATGCTTTTTACAGGAATTCATGGTCAGAATTAAAGTGAAAGCAATACATAAATAGCCCGGTACCTGATGCTTTAATTGTAGGTTTTTCATTGAATTACAGAAGTTTAAAATTTAAAAAAACTTTACAGTGAGAAAATAAACAAAACTGTATGTTGAAGCTCAATTTTATAAATAGGATCTTATTCTTTGATTAAAAACAACCGGCTAAAACTTTCTTCGTTGTAGAAACCAAGGTATTTATGGCCCTCATTTTCACACCATCGAGGAATATTGTACTTGGTACATTTATTTATTTGAATCACAAAAAGTTGAATACGTCTATAACAAGAAGATGTTTGCAAATATATTACGGAAAAATTTATTTATTCAAATTAAATGCGTGCTAATGCATACATTATTTTGTGATATGCATCACAATACATATATTTGCACATTATTCCTTCAAATCAATACTCTATGCAAACAGATTGTAGAAATTGTCCGTTTAAAACCAAAGCCACATCCATGCTGAGCGAATGCAGTCTGGACCAGCTCACATCAAATCATTTGGAATTGAAGTTGAAAAAAGGTGAGTCCATAATAAAACAGGGAACCTATTCAACCAATGTGGTTTTTTTGCGAACCGGTTTGGCAAAAATACATATTGCAGGCCCTTATACCGAGCAAATTGTAAAAATGGTAAATGCACCGAGTTACCTCGGACTACCAACAACCTTTGGCAGTAAAATCAATCAATATTCAGTCACAGCGGTTTCAGATGCCGAAGTTTGTTACATTGATTTAGAAGTATTTCAGAATATTCTGGATGAAAATAAAGAATTTACCCGCGAAATCATTCAGGAATTTTGCAAAAATGAGCTTGAATCATTTCATCGTTGTGCCAACCGCACTCAGAAATTGATACGTGGAAATATGGCCGATGCCATTCTCGATTTTGCCGATAAGATTTTCAAAAGCGATAGTTTTACCTTACCACTTTCGCAAACCGAATTTGCCAATCTGGTTGATACCAGCCGTGAAAGCGTAAGCCGTGTGCTTGCAGAGTTTGATAAAGACGGAATAATTAAAGTAAATGGCAGACAAATTGATATTTTGAATAAAAAATCGTTGATAATGGTAAGTCAAAATGGGTAATCAGTGTTTTCGATAGTATTTTTTTATAATATTAGAATAGGTTGATTTTTTGGAGTAAATTATCTTATTATTTCAACAAACCTATTTAATTATCAGCGGCTTAAATCAATTAACACTTTATATGTCATTTTGAGTTTAAAACAGCAAAGTGAATTTCACAAAAAAACTTTTATTTTCCATGTACTGATTAAATTTATCAGTTGGTTGACAAAATAAGCTATATCAATGGCGAATTTTATTCAATAGGCGGTTCAGCAGCAATAGTAATAACTTCCATTCCATCTTCAGTATAATACTTAATGTGAGTTTTAATAGACTGTTCAAAATCATCAAACAACTGCGAGATATTGCCTTTTGTTTCTTGTAAAAAGAAAGCATTTAGCTTGCTACGGTTTTTGATTGTATATTGAGTGTACAGCTTGCTGAAATCATTAAGCTTTTCTGTATACGTGAATGCGTTTCCTGCATTTTTGATTTTGGCAATTAATCGTTTACCATTATTGTCGTTCTGAATAAATTCAAAAAAATCGTCAATTAGCTTTTCAAATGCTTCGATTTGTTCTTTGATTTTTTCTTCCAGTTTGTTCCGTTTTTCTATTTCTTTCAGGATATTGTATTTTGAACCCGGGCCAACTGGTGGTTCACCTGCACCAGTACCTTTGTTTTTTCCTTTTGGTTCTTCTTCAATAGGTGCTGTAATTCCGATTTTGTTGTCGAAGTAGATTTCTACATCATCAATATCCGGACCTGTTGTTTTAGTTGCCTGACGGTAAATGATACTGAATTTATGCCAAAACTCTGTAAAAAGCTCATCGGATAGTTTCTTATCCAATTCAATTACAAATTCAATGAGGTTCAGAATTCTAAAATAGCTGTTTACACTGGTTTTGAGTTCCTGTGCTTTTTCAAAATTAGTCTTGATATATTCCCGAAAAGCAGATTCAATTTCTATCATCTTGCTTTTGGCAGTATATTCTGTACTGTATTGCTTGAATAATTTAAACTGTGCTTTGAATAAATCATTCTTATTAAGCTGTTTGTATAATTCCAGCAATGTTTTTTCGTCTTCCAGCGGTGCAAAATCTGAAACTACAACATTTGAGAAATGCTCAAATGCTTGTTTTATATTCTGTACATTCACATTGAGGTGCGAAAAATCGACAATCTTACAATCGTTCTTATCTTTTGTGATACGATTTACACGGGAGATTGTTTGTATTGCATTAATACCCCGTATTTCTTTGTCGAGAAACAAAGTATGTAATTTAGGTTCGTCAAAACCAGTTTGAAGCTTATCAACAACAATGATTAAACCGTTTTTAGCCAGTTTGAAATTCTGCAAAACTTGCTTTTCGTTGATACCACCATTCAAACCGTTTGGAGTTTCAACGCCCTGACGGTCGGAATAAACAATATATATTGGTGCTTCACTAAAACGCTCGAATTTCTTTTGGGCTGATGTTGCTTGCGGATAATATCTGTCAATCAGTTTTTTATACATAATGGCATTAGGAATTGACGAAACAGCCAACATCGCTTTAGCCGTACCACGAATGTTGTGATAAACTGCTGATAATAACCTATCCACCACAAAATGTGCAATAGCATCAATCCTATCAGGATCTGAATATATTTTCTCTTTGCGGATTTGATAACGAGTTTCAATTTCTTCGTCTGTCAGTTCTTTGCCACCATAGCCAGTGTCACCTTCAAAACCTTCTAATTTGTTTTCAGGGAGTTGAAAAAACATTTTAGCTGAAACCGGAACAATACCACGAAGCGGATTGAAAATATATTCATCTTCAATGGCTTCACGCATAGTGTAACTGTCAAAAGGAACCCATAGTTTCTCGCCTTCCGCATATTTATTGTATTCTCCAAAACGTGCCAGAGTATGGTCGCTCGGTGTAGCAGTAAAACCAATGATCAGATTCTTTTTCTTTCGGGTAGTTTTGTATTGATCGCTGTTGTCGAATGTGCTTTGCAGTTCGTCAAATAATGAAACCATATCTTCGTGCTGGTCTCCTGAATTACTTCTGTGAACTTCATCAATTATAAAACAAACCCGCATGGAAGCCAATCTTGCAATGGCTGCTTCATCCATAAACTGATTGGTTGTGGCGTTGTCTTTGCTGGTAACAGCCGAAAACTTCTGTATATTGACCACCACAATACGTTCAGAACTGCTCAACGCTTTTTTAAAGCTAGCTTTATCATGTGCTTCAATAAACATTCCTTTCTGAATGTTCATATTATGCAGCATCGTATCTAACTGGTCACGGAGTTGCAACCTGTCTACTACAATCAATATCTTATCGTAAATAAACTTGCCTTTGTCGTCGTGCATATCTTTCAACTGGAGAGCCGACCAGCCAATGATATTACTCTTTCCAAAACCGGCAGCATATTGCAAGAGCAATGAATATACATTCTTGTTGTTCTGGTATTTAAGGCGTTTATTTACAAGTTCATCTATTTTAGGTTCACTTGCTCCTTTAGCACGAAGTTCGGCTTCCAGCTTTTTGATAAAGTAGTCCGGTTCTTTTTCGTGTTCAATAAACTCAGCTATTTTATCAGCAATTTTATCAGACCCAAACTTTTGTTTTGGTCGGGGTGAAATTAAACGACCATCATTGTGTTTATACTCTTTCTTGCCTTTACCTGTAACTACCAATTCACGTTCCAGAAAATTGTAATAAAGTATTTCCTTTTCAATCATCCGTTTAGAATATAATGCCCTAAAAACCTCTTCAAATCGTTCGGTTTGCGAAGCTTGTGGGTTTCGGAGTGGATAAGCTTTGAATACTTTTAGAATAGCCCGTTGGTATAATTCAAAATCAAAGTTTGTGGCAACTGCTGTTTTTATTTCATCGAATAATGGAGCTGTATTTCTTAATACATAAGTATTTTGAATATCGGTAGTAGTGATATGTATGGCTTTTTCAAAAATACGCAGGAAGTTTCGGCGTATGCTTTGCGAAACATCATTGCCATTGGCAATTCTCAGGTAAGCTTCCACTGCACCGCGGTAGTCATTGGTTACTTTTGAACGACCACTTTTGCGGGCATCCTGATTGTTCCAATTGCTTTTCAACTCAGAATAACCCAAATAAAATCCATTGAGAAAAAAGGTCAAATCGGGACGAAAAGAAAACAGTATTTTGCCATCGTACTTGTATTTATAAGGTAGTTCCTGAACTACGCTGAAAATATTCTCCTTAAAATCCTTATCACCTTTCAACTCTGAGCCGCTTGGGGCAAACAGTGTAAATGTAAGTCCCTGAAAAGTAAAGTTCTTTTTGTTGTTCAGGAACAAAGCCATGTTGGCACTCGATTTTATTCGATCCAACAGAAATTGAATCAACTCCGCAAACAATTTCTTTTCATCATTGCCGTACTTATGAAGTAATTTTCGGTAATTATCCTGATTGAAAGAAGTTTCGGATAGAAACGCTTTCAAATCTTCTTCAATTACATAATCTTCCGAAACGGTATTTGCAGTTACTTCTTTGTAACCGAGACCGTCGGCTGAACATAGAAAATTAAGCAGGTAGCCACCTTGTAAATCGAGTTCGTTCATAATATGTTTTGTTTATTTTTTCGTATCAATTAATTGACTATTTCCAAAATGATAGTATATTTGTAGCGTATTCCTTTAATTGATTTGCCATGTATATTACAGTAAGAATAAATACCGATACCCCTGCCGGAAAACGATTGGAAGCGTTACTTCGTCGTCATCCCGAATGTGTTGAGTTTATCGAATCAACAGTAGTTTCGGAGCCTGCCCCCACAGTTTATGGTTCAGTTAAAGAAGGCTTTGGTCAAGTAATAGAGCCTATAAAATCTATTTCTGCTTCTGAATCGGCTAAACTTGCATTTCAACGATTGGGCGAAAAATACAATCGCACATTCGATAACAAATACACGCGATGAAGAAATATGTTGTCCGTATTTCAAATGCGGCACAAAACGATATTTTTCAGGTCATTGATCACATTTCACAAGTTTACAAAGCTCCGCGCACTGCCGAAAAATATCTGATTGAATTATACGATACCATTTTCTCATTAGAAAACTTTGCCGAATCCATTTCTGTTTCTACTAAAGCAGATATTTCAAAAT
>CAZEEB010000150.1:0-5595 GCA_964511245.1 uncultured Paludibacter sp. | reverse complement strand
GCTTTCTGTCTTAGCGACTTAGCGTTCAAAATAAGTGTAAACTTACAAATTGTTACTTATTCAAAACACAAAACAACTTTTGAGACAGCCTCATCGCACTTTTCCACGCAGATAGTGTCCAAAAAATGTTTTTTGAACGCCCTCATTATCCTTCCTCACTTTATTATTTTCTGTTGCTAAATTGAGCAAAACCAATACCCAAATAATACTGAATTGGCTGAAACGTTCCATTTTTTATTTAAAAGCTCTACCTTTGCACAAGATTTAATATTTAGCTGTTATGAAAATACATTTCCAACCCAGGTTATTTGAAACACTTAAAAACTACAGTAAAGAGCAGTTTTATGCCGACGCATTAGCCGGAATTATTGTCGGAATTGTTGCACTCCCGCTAGCCATTGCATTTGGTATTGCATCGGGAGTCAGTCCCGAAAAAGGGATTTTTACGGCCATCATCGCCGGGTTTATCATCTCGTTTTTTGGGGGAAGCAAAGTGCAAATTGGTGGTCCTACAGGAGCATTTATTGTTATTGTGTATGGAGTTGTGCAGCAATATGGGGTTGCCGGACTGGCTATTGCCACCATGATAGCCGGCGTAATGCTAATTGCCATGGGATTACTTAAACTTGGCACTGTAATTAAATTTATTCCGTATCCGGTCATTGTGGGATTTACAAGTGGAATTGCATTAACTATTTTTGCAACACAAATAAAAGATTTATTCGGCTTACACATTGCCAAAGTACCAGGCGATTTTATAAACAAATGGATTGTTTATGGTCAACATTTCGATACTGCCAATTACTGGGCATTGGGTGTAGGTATTGCTTCGATAATTCTAATTGCTTTAAGCCCGAAAATTTCAAAAAAAATACCCGGATCGCTGATAGCCATCGTTTTAATGACCGCAATTGTGTATGTATTGCGAACCAAATTTGGAATTACGGGCATAGAAACCATTGGCGACCGATTCAGCATTGACCCATCGCTTCCCAAAGCTGCTACTCCAATTATTGACTTTACAGCCATCCGAACATTACTTCCCACTGCTTTTACCATTGCTATGCTTGGTGCCATTGAATCCTTACTTTCGGCTACCGTGGCCGATGGTGTGATTGGCGACAAGCATCACTCCAATACAGAACTGATTGCACAGGGGATTGCCAATATTGTTACTCCAATTTTTGGTGGAATTCCGGCTACCGGAGCAATTGCCCGCACCATGACCAATATAAACAACGGAGGACGCACTCCGGTGGCAGGAATTATTCATGCCATTGTATTAGCATTAATTCTGCTCTTCCTGGGAGGATTGACCAAACATATTCCGATGGCCTGTCTGGCAGGTGTTTTGATAATCGTGTCGTACAACATGAGTGAATGGCGCACCTTCAAGGGTTTATTGAAAAATGCCAAATCGGATGTGGCGGTACTGCTAACCACATTTTTGCTTACCGTAATTTTCGACCTGACCATTGCCATTGAAATAGGCTTATTGATGGCTGCCGTATTGTTTATTCGTCGAATTTCCGAAACTTCATCCATCTCCATTTTCAAAGACAAAGTGGAAGAAGCTAATTTTGTAGAAGGAAGCGTGGATACCGAAAAACTATTACTGCCGGCCGGTGTGGAAGTGTACGAAATTGAAGGACCGTTTTTCTTTGGTGTGGCCAATAAGTTTGAAGAAACTATGAAAACCATCGGCGACCGACCCAATGTACAAATTATCCGAATGCGAAAAGTGCCGTTTATGGATTCGACAGGAGCCCATAACCTTACGAATATGATTCGCTCAGCTCAGAAAGATAAAATCCAGATATTACTTTCGGGTGTCAATCCCAATGTTTATACGGTACTCGAGAAAAATGCGATTGTAGAACTGCTCGGCACAGCCAATGTATGCAGCAATATCAACGAAGCACTGGCAAGAGCCGAGGAACTAGTGAAGAAGAAATAAATTTACTGAAAAAAACATTAACATCGACTGCTTATTTTTTGTAATTTTTGAGCTAACTATAAATATTGACTGAATTTTCGCAACTATGATTTTAACGTTGCTGCCTTGTTTTATAATATTATAGCAGTGCATTAGTATAATTTGTAGTTGCATTTAACAAACTGAATGTGCGAAAAAAATAACAAATTATAAAAAGTAATACAAATTATTTTATTATTCAAAACCAAAAGCGTATTTTTGTGTAGATTTTTTTGAAAAATGACTAATAAATACGATGAACTAATACACGCATTTGAAAATAAACTGCGAAAATTAATTTCGGAGTACAAGTCATTACTAGAACAAAACTCGCTGCTTGCAAATGAATTGGAACGAAAAAAAACCGATTTAATGATAGCTCACAGCGAAATTTTAGAACTACGAAAAAATTACGACCATTTAAGAACGGCTACAAATTTAAGCGGTTCGGAAATAGAAAAAGCCGAATCAAAAAAGAAAATTGCCGGTATGGTGCGGGAAATTGACAAGTGTTTAGCTCTTTTGGATGAATAGAGCGTATGAAAGACGATAATTTTATAATAAATGTTCAAATTAGTGGCATGCGAATGCCATTGAGTATTCCCCGTAAAGACGAGGAATTATACCGGAAAGCCGAAAAAATGGTAAATACTTATCTTACTCAATTTCAGAGACTTTACAATCAACGACCCATTGAAGAAATACTTATTTTAGTAGCATTTCAAATTGCCGTAATTGTATCAAAACAAGAACTGAAAGAAGATAGTGTACCATTGGCCGAAAAAATAAAAGAACTGGATAATGAGCTTAAAAAGTTGTTGTCTATTCAGTAATATCGTTCTAAACACCTAGCATTTTAAACCCGCATTACATTGTAAAACAATGATTTCCAGCATCTTGGATTTCATTTGACTGCAGTGTCAATGCGTTTTTTATTTGGATTTAATCAACTAATATAAATTATTAACTTTTTAATCTATCAATATGGTAAACCTGATAATAGGATTGATTGCCTTTATTGCAGGAAGTGGAGGAGCTTATGTTCTGCTGCGTTTTGTAAATAAGCGGTCGATAGAAGAAGCAGCGGCAGAAGCCGAACTGCTTAAGAAAAACAAGCTAATCGAGGCAAAAGAAAAATTTATTGCCTTAAAAGCCGAACATGAACAACAAGTACAGGAACGCAACTCTAAAATTCAGGCTATTGAAGTCAGAATTCAACAAAAGGAAATGCAATTGAACCAAAAACAAGGCGACTTGCAGCGTAAAATGAACGAAGTTGATGCATTAAAAGACAGTCATGAACAACAAATTCATGCATTGGATAACAAAAAAAAGGAATTAGAACAGCTTCAACATCAAGCACAAATTGAATTGGAATCTATTTCCGGATTATCAGCCGAACAAGCCAAAGAACGCTTGGTGGAAGCGTTGAAAGAAGAGGCAAAAACCAATGCTATGTCGTATATTAATGACATAATGGAAGAAGCCAAAATGACTGCCAACAAAGAGGCTAAAAAAATTGTGGTTCAGAGCATACAGCGTGTGGCTACCGAAACTGCAATTGAAAATTCGGTTACCGTTTTTCATATCGAATCCGATGAAATTAAAGGACGAATTATTGGTCGAGAAGGACGAAATATTCGTGCTTTGGAAGCTGCTACCGGTGTTGAAATTATTGTTGACGATACCCCTGAAGCAATTGTACTTTCGGCTTTTGACCCCGTTCGTCGCGAAATAGCACGCCTATCGCTTCATCAATTGGTTACTGATGGTCGTATTCATCCGGCTCGCATTGAAGAAGTAGTAACCAAGGTTCGCAAACAGATTGAAGAAGAGATTGTTGAAATTGGAAAACGAACAACCATTGACTTAGGAATTCACGGTTTGCATCCTGAATTAATCAGAATGGTTGGAAAAATGAAGTACCGTTCGTCCTATGGGCAAAACTTGCTGCAACATTCCCGTGAAGTTGCAAATCTTTGCGCCACGATGGCTTCAGAACTAGGATTAAACCCTAAAAAAGCAAAACGCGCCGGCTTGCTCCACGATATTGGAAAAGTGCCCGATGATGAACCGGAATTACCACATGCTATTCTAGGTATGCGTTTGGCCGAAAAATACAAAGAAAAACCCGACATTTGCAATGCCATTGGAGCTCACCATGATGAGGTGGAGATGGAAACGCTTATTGCACCCATCGTTCAGGTTTGTGATGCAATTTCGGGCGCTCGTCCGGGTGCTCGCCGCGAAATAGTAGAGGCTTATGTAAAACGACTGAATGATTTAGAGGCATTGGCACTTTCTTATCCGGGTGTATTAAAAACCTATGCCATACAGGCAGGCCGTGAATTGCGTGTAATTGTGGGAGCTGACAAATTGGATGATAAGGAAACTGAATTATTATCGTTCGATATTGCCAAAAAAGTACAAGACGAAATGACTTACCCTGGTCAGGTTAAAATTACAGTTATCCGCGAAACCAGAGCTGTAAGCTACGCAAAATAGTAAGTTATCAAAATAAAAAATAACCCTGTATTTGAAAATGCAGGGTTATTTTTTTTAGCATTCGGCTTATATCTGTTCAAAATGCACGAGTACTTTTTTGAGTTGAACTTCGCGATTAAAAATACGCTTACTTAAATCTTGATTTAAAGCATAATTCGATAGTGTTTCAACTTCATTGTTTTGATAAATTAAATCTATTCCTACTCTTCCATCTTGTTGATATTCAAATGGAACAGAACAATACGAAAAAGACAAATGCGGTTTTTCATTGCCTGAATGCATAAATTCATCAGACTTCAAAATCGTTGGATTAATTGAAATACAACCATTATCAACCATTACACCCAACTCATAAAAACGACTAATAATATCTTCTTTTACCTGACCCGTCATGCCCGGTTGCTGAACGCCAGCCATTGTTGGCGTATGCGAGTAGGGATCGAAAGGGAATGACCCATAAACCGACGGTGATTTGTGCGCACCAATTCCGTCTTTTACATCGAAATAATGATGCTTCATACCTTCAACAAGGATTTTATCTGCTGACTGATTAATTGCTATTTGTAAATTTTCGCCAATAGCCAGCAACAGTTTCGAAACCATGTGCCAGTAAATACAGCCGAGCCCTTCGTATTTGTAGAAAGTGCCCGAACGGCCTGTAAACGATTGATGATCAAATATTTGCTCATAAACACGTTCAATTTCCAAAATGTCGGTATCTGCAACCTTAAACTTTCCTTCTCTTTTTAATTTATTCAAGGCAGCACGGAGGAAGTTAGCATTGTTGAAGTTGGCATTGAAATGAAATTCTCCTTTTTTGTCGGTGCTTATAATGCTTGAATTGCCTTCGGTAACAAGTTCTTCAAGTAATTTTATCCTTTTCACATCGGCCGAATCGATATTGTTTTTTTCGATAAACAATGGCAAGCGTTTGTTTGGATACAGAATATAACTGTTTTGGTCGGCACGATACAACGAGCTATTGCGCAAAGCAGTCAATAAATCGAGCACTTCGGTTGGCGAGAGTTTTCCGGAACTCAGCACCGCCACCTGCCCTTCAAGCATTTCATATAAATGACGAACCGCAACACTGTTTTCGGAAAAACTAACCAGAT
>CAZEEB010000149.1:0-5616 GCA_964511245.1 uncultured Paludibacter sp. | reverse complement strand
ATAAATAAAATAATAACTTTTTTAGAACAAAATTACTTTATAATTGTAAAAAAACATTTTCATTCGTAAATTAAAAAATGATTACCTTTGCAACTTATATTTTAATAAATTATGCATAAAATTGATGAAAAACTAACTGAGTTCCAGCGGCTACTCGAAATTATGACCGAACTGCGTGCCAAATGCCCTTGGGATAAGGAACAAACCTTCGACAGCCTGCGAACCCTCACCATAGAAGAAACCTACGAACTGGCCGACGCCATTATTCGCGACGATAAAAAGGAAATACGCAAAGAACTGGGCGACATATTGCTGCACATCGTTTTTTATGCCGAAATGGGCTCTGAAACGCAGGACTTCGATATTTACGATGTGTGTAAAGGTCTGTGCGAGAAGCTGATTTACCGTCACCCGCATATTTTTGCCGATGTTACAGCCGAAAACTCCGAAGCTGTTATGCAGAATTGGGAAACGCTTAAACTGAAAGAAAAAGGGGGTAATAAATCGGTGTTGTCTGGCGTGCCAATGTCGCTGCCGGCATTGATTAAGGCCCATCGCATTCAGGATAAAGCCCGCAGTGTAGGTTTTGATTGGGAACACCGTGAGCAGGTTTGGGACAAAGTGCAGGAGGAAATCAATGAATTGAAAGCGGAAATTGCCGCTAT
The DNA here is from genome assembly GCA_964511245.1 of uncultured Paludibacter sp. GTDB lineage: Bacteria > Bacteroidota > Bacteroidia > Bacteroidales > Paludibacteraceae > Paludibacter. Next base: position 4,951 of record CAZEEB010000149.1, on the reverse strand, counting down.
GGACAAAGACAAAATGGAAGCCGAGTTTGGTGACCTTATGTTTAGTCTGATAAATGCAGCTCGTTTGTACGATATCAACCCCGAAAATGCACTGGAACGCACCAACCGCAAATTTACCAGTCGTTTTAATTACCTCGAATCTAAAACAATAACCATTGGCAAAGACCTGAAAGAAATGACGCTTGCCGAAATGGATGAGATTTGGGACGAGGCAAAGAAAAATGAAAGAACCCACAAAAGGAAATGAAATTAAATTATCAATTTTCAACTGTGAACTGAAAAAATGCTTTACCCTTCTCATATAGAACAAAAAATAGCTTTTACCAGCATTCGCCAATTGTTGAAAAACAAGTGCGTGAGCACGTTGGGCGAAGAAAAAGTAGTTGAAATTCAGTTTTCGTCGGACTATGCCGATGTTATGCGTTTGCTCAGTCAGACCGACGAGATGTTGCGTGTGCTTACCACCGATGCCGACGAATTGCCGATTGGTGATTTTTACGATGTGCGTCCGGCTTTGTCACGGGTACGGATTGAAGGATTGTTTTTGGACGAACTGGAAGTTTTTGATTTACGCAGGGCATTGGAAGCGGTGCGAAGGTTGGTGGCATTCTTTACCAAACACGAAGCCGAAGTGTATCCGCATTTGCACGAATTAGTCAATGGTGTTGAGACTTTTCCGCTGATAATCAATCGGATTGATTCTATTCTCAATAAATTTGGAAAAATAAAAGACAATGCGTCAAACGAATTGGCACGCATTCGCAAAGATGTTTTTCAGGTTCAAAGTTCTATTTCACGTACGTTGAATTCCATTCTCCGTCAGGCACAAGCCGATGGTTATGTGGAAAAAGACGTGGCACCCACTATGCGTGAAGGACGGTTAGTAATTCCAGTTTCGCCGGCTTTTAAACGCAAAGTAAATGGTATTGTGCACGACGAATCGGCCACCGGAAAAACGGTTTTTATTGAGCCACAGCAAGTAGTGGAATCCAATAACCGCTTGCGTGAACTGGAAGGCGAGGAGCGAAGAGAAATTATGCGCATACTTGTTGAGTTCACCAATTTTGTGCGTCCACATACCGAAGAAATTTTCGCTTCGCAATATTTCCTCGGACAAATTGATTTCCTGCGGGCAAAAGCGCTTTTTGCGTTGGATATTAATGCCATAAAGCCACGGGTTGACGATTGCTGCCAGTTGGAATGGGCGAAAGCCATTCATCCTATTTTATTTCTTTCGCTCAAAAAACAGAGAAAGAGCATTGTTCCGCTGGATATTACATTGAACGAAAAACAACGTATTTTGCTCATTTCAGGGCCTAATGCCGGAGGTAAATCGGTTTGTCTGAAAACGGTGGTGTTGTTGCAATACATGCTTCAGTGCGGTTTGTTAGTGCCAATTCACGATAGCAGTCGAGCGGGTATTTTCGAGCGTTTGTTCATTGATATTGGCGATGAACAATCCATTGAAAATGATCTCTCTACCTATAGTTCGCACTTGCTGAATATGAAATATTTTATCAAGAATAGCAACGAGAAAACGCTGTTGTTGATTGACGAATTTGGAACCGGAACAGAGCCCATGATTGGTGGTGCTATTGCCGAAGCCACATTGGAGCGTTTCAACCGGAATCTGGCTTTTGGGGTAATTACAACGCACTACAGCAACCTAAAACATTATGCTGAAGATGCCGTTGGCATTGTAAATGGTGCGATGTTGTACGACCGTCAGCATTTGCAACCGCTTTTTCAGTTGAGTATTGGTAATCCGGGAAGTTCGTTTGCTGTAGAAATAGCACGGAAAATTGGTTTGCCCGAAGATTTAATTGCCGAAGCTGCCGATAAAGTGGGAGCGGAGCATCTCGATTACGATAAGCACTTGCAGGACATTGTGCGCGATAAACGGTATTGGGAAAATAAGCGCCAGCAAATTCGCCAAAAGGAAAAGAAACTGGAAGAAACGTTGGAAAAATACGAAGCTGAAATGGCTTCTATCGACCGCCAGCGTAAAGATATTACCAACAAAGCGAAGGACGAAGCTAAAAACCTGTTGAGCGAAGCCAATGCGAAAATTGAAAATACCATTCGTCAGATAAAAGAAGCCGAAGCCGAAAAAGAAAAAACACGCTTGGTGCGAAAGGAGCTGGATGATTTTAAGGCGAAGATTGGCAAAGAAGAAACAACAACCGGTAGGGACAGGTCGCGACCTGTCCAGCAACCCAAAATTGTTATCAATAAGGACAGGTCACGACCTGCCCCTGCCCAAATTATTGAATCCGAAATCTTGAAAATTGGTGCCAATGTTCGCATGAAAGGTCAAACGGCTACGGGAAAGATAATCGAAATTCAGGACAAACAAGCTATAGTCGCATTTGGACAAATGAAGTCGACCGTGAAACTGTCTAAATTAGAAACTGTTAGTAATACTCAACTAAAAAAAGAAAAACATAAATTTGAGTCGCTTGGCTCTACTACAACAGATGAAGTTCGTCAGCGGAAACTGACCTTCAAATCGGAAATCGATGTGCGTGGTATGCGTGGTGATGAGGCGCTGCAGGCTGTTATGTATTTTATCGACGATGCGGTGATGGTAGGTGTGGCTTCAGTACGTATATTGCATGGAACCGGAACCGGTGCGTTGCGACAAATGATTCGGCAATATATTGGAGCAATTCATGGTGTAAAAACCTATCGTGACGAGCATATTCAGTTTGGCGGTGCGGGAATTACGGTGGTTGAGTTTGAATAATTATATTTAAAGCTTTTTCGAAAAAAATTTCAACATTATTCCAATAATAATAAATGGAAGCCAGAAAATAAAGCCAAACTCACATATTTTGCTTACAATATTGCTCAAACCACCTGTAGAGAATCCATAAATTCCCATTAAAAACATTACTCCACCTGATAACATTAAAATTGTTCCTAGCTTGCTTTTATCAGTGTCACGAAAAAATAAATCTAGTACAATTAGTATCAATCCGGTAATGGCACAGGGTACTGATAAAAATGAAAAAGGAGATAACATGATTGCTAAAACCGCTGGAATATTTACATTATTTCCAATTATAATTCCAGTCAAAATTATAATAATAAGACTTATAGCAGTAATTATTAGTATATATTTTAATCTCTTGATCATAAAAAATAGTTTTCTGAATTTTTCACAAAGATATATTTTATTAATACATTTCCAATAAATTTATCCGAACAATTTTATCCAAACAATGTTTATATTGTTACTAACTACAAACAAAATTTTAGAATAATATGAGTAAAATTGAAAAAATTGTTGCCCGCGAAATACTTGATTCGCGTGGTAATCCCACCGTTGAAGTGGATGTTTTATTAGAATCCGGCGTCGTTGGTCGTGCTGCAGTTCCATCGGGAGCTTCAACCGGCGAAAATGAAGCTATTGAGCTTCGTGACGGTGACAAAGGTCGCTATCTTGGAAAAGGTGTTCAAAAAGCGGTTGCAAACGTAAATAATGTAATTGCTCCTGCGTTGGTTGGCATTAGTGCCTTGCAACAACGTGCTATTGATAAACTGATGATTCAGTTGGACGGCACAAAAACAAAATCAAACCTGGGTGCAAATGCTATTCTAGGGGTTTCATTGGCTGTAGCCCGTGCTGCTGCCTCGTATCTTGATTTGCCATTGTATCGTTATATTGGTGGAACAAACGCTTTTACATTGCCTGTTCCAATGATGAACATTATCAACGGTGGTTCACACTCCGATGCTCCTATTGCTTTTCAGGAATTTATGATTCGTCCTGTTGGTGCTCCTTCTTTCAAAGAAGGTTTGCGTATGGGTGCTGAAGTTTTCCATTCATTGAAAAAAGTATTGCACGACAAAAGTTTGAGTACTGCAGTAGGCGACGAAGGTGGTTTTGCACCTAACCTCGCCGGTGGTACTGAAGAAGCGTTGGAGTCAATCCTGACTGCTATCAAAAGTGCAGGTTACAAACCGGGTTCTGATGTAACTATTGGTCTGGACTGTGCCTCGTCTGAATTCTTCAAAAATGGCGTTTACGACTATTCAAAATTTGAAGGTCCTAACGGTAAAAAACGTTCTTCGGCCGAACAAGCTGATTATCTGGCTGAATTAGTAGCCAATTATCCAATCGATTCTATTGAGGATGGTATGGGCGAAGGCGACTGGGATGGTTGGAAATTGTTGACCGATAAACTGGGCAAGAAAGTTCAGTTGGTAGGCGACGATTTATTTGTTACCAACGTTGATTACCTGAAAAAAGGAATCGATATGGGTTGTGCAAACTCAATTTTGATTAAAGTAAACCAAATTGGCACACTCACTGAAACGCTTGATGCAATTGAAATGGCTCATCGTGCAGGCTATACTTCGGTTACTTCTCACCGCTCGGGCGAAACAGAAGATTCAACCATTGCCGACATTGCAGTGGCAACTAACTCAGGTCAAATCAAAACAGGTTCATTGAGCCGATCTGACCGTATGGCTAAATACAACCAACTTCTTCGCATTGAAGAGGAATTGGGCGATTTAGCTGTTTACGGCTATAAAAAATAGTTTCCAGTTGATAGAATAATTTAAGAAACTGACATTTAACTTTATATAAAATTAAGCCATCTGACAAAATGATGGCTTTTTTTGTGCCTTTTATTCAGAATTTTTTACGAACTCAATTTGCTTAGTTAATACGCGTTAAGCATCAAATTCAACTTCTTAAAAAATTTCAAATATCATTTCATTTTTACTTCTTGGTCTGGCTTTTGTATAATTTCGCATTGAATTTTTTCAACTAATTATCTAAATTATTAATTATAAAAAAGAATACATTATGAATGCAACAAAAAGAATGAAATCGCTCGGCTTATTTGTTCTGGTCGTAGCGGTAAGTGTGGCAACCAACCTGACAACTAATCTGGTTTCGCACAAAAATGAGGGTTTTAATGGTCAGGACAATTCGGTT
>CAZEEB010000148.1:0-5767 GCA_964511245.1 uncultured Paludibacter sp. | reverse complement strand
TGATGATGAATATGGAAAAACGCCATGGAAAAATGAAACCGGTAATTCAAAAAGCCCTGGTATTGCTGGATGGTGCTCCATTCAAATATTTTGAATCAGTTCGCGAACATTGGGCTGACGATAAAACAAGCTATATTTATCCAGGTCCGATTCAGTATTATGGACCAACTGAGGTGTGTGATCAGCCAACCAGAACACTGTGGTTGGAACAACACAAATAATAAAAATTATTTAATTGAAGCTAAACAAACAAAAACAGGGCTTGTCAAATTTGATAAGCTCTGTTTGTTTATAAATGCCAAAACTTGCCTTTAAAGATAAGAGATTAATTTTTAATTATTTTCGAACTTATGATTGTCCTACTTTCACCTGCTAAGATTCAGAATTTCAAACCACAAAATTTGATCAGGGATTTTACTGTGCCTTATTTTATGGATGAAGCTGAACAATTGGTTGAAATTATGCGCGACTTATCGCCTGCTGAGCTTAGCAAGTTACTTGAAATCAACTCCAATCTATCACATTTAAATACCGACCGACATCTAAACTGGCATCGCCCATTCAGTTTAAAAAATGCGAAACAAGCTGTTCTTGTTTTTGATGGAGAAGTGTACAGAGGCTTGAATGCCAACAGTTTTAATCCGGTAGAAATTAATTATATGCAGCTACACCTGCGTTTATTCTCAGGTTTATATGGGCTGTTAAAACCACTGGATTTAATACAACCCTACCGCATTGATGTAAGTTCGAAACTGCAAAACCCCTTTGGAAATGACCTTTATGCTTTTTGGAAAGAGAAAGTTACTGCCAAAGTAATCAGCGATTTAAAAAAATCAGGTAATCCACAAGTCATTATTAACCTGGCTTCAAGCGAATATATTAAAACATTAAACACAAAATCTCAAAAATTAAATATTGTAGATATTGAATTCTATGAATATAAGAATGATAGCTTAAAACAGATTGTTATTTATACCAAAAAGGCAAGAGGAATGATGGCTCGATTTATCATTCAAAACCAAATAGAGGATGTTGAAAATTTAAAAGGATTCAGTGAAGAAGGTTATTGGTATAGCCCGCAAATGTCAACAGAAACGAAAATTGTGTTTGTGAGGTAAAAGGATATTTTCCCAGCATTTATAGCTTCAAACGGGAGCAAATTTAAAAGACAAAAAATCAAAATTGATTCATGATTGCCACTGTATGACATGCCACCACACCGGCAGTTTCGGTACGTAATCTACTATTTCCCAAAGAGACTGGAACAAAACCAAATGCTATGGCTTTTTGTACTTCCTCCCTACTAAAATCACCTTCAGGACCAATCAATATCAACACATCCTTCGATGTTGAAATTTCAGTTTGAAGCAGTCGTTTATCATCTTCGTAGCAATGCGCAATGAATTTTTGAGATGCTGTATGTTTTTTCATCAGGTCATCAAAGCTACAAAGGGCATTTAATTGGGGGAAATAAGCTTTGACCGACTGCTTGCCAGCGGAAACAATGATTTTTTCCAATCGCTCTTCTTTTATAATTTTTCGCTCAGAAAACCGACAAACAAGCGGTGTGATTTCGTCGATTCCAATCTCTGTGGCTTTTTCGATAAACCATTCTAAGCGTTCGATATTTTTGGTTGGAGCAATGGCAATGTGAAGTTTATAGTCTCGTTTTCCAAATTCATTTTGTGAGTCAATTATCTCAAAATCACAATGTTTTGGGTGTGGATTTATAATTCGTGCATTATAAAAACCACCTATACCATCCACCACCCTAATTTCGCTACCAACCTGAAGTCGCAATACTTTGATAGCATGCTGCGATTCTTCTTCGGGAAGAACATTGCCGGAAGCAAGATTGGGAACGTAGAAAAGATTCATAAATATAATTCACAATGCATAATTCATAATGCATATTCTAAGAATTATGCATTATGAATCGTTAATTATTTGTAGATTTCCCCTTTGGCTGCTAAAAGCGTATTTTTCAGGAGGGAAACAATAGTCATTGGGCCAACTCCTCCCGGAACAGGAGTAATGAAACTACATTTTGGAGCTACTTCATCGAATTTTACATCGCCACTCAAGCGAAAACCACTCTTTGTTTTGTTGGAAGGAACACGGGTTGTACCTACATCGATAACAGCAGCACCCTCTTTAACCATGTCAGCAGTAAGGAATTCCGGCATTCCAAGTGCTGCAATGATAATATCAGCTTGCAGGCAAATTTCTTTCAGATTTTTGGTCCGACTGTGACAAACAGTAACGGTAGCATCGCCCGGATAGCCTTTTTGCATCATCAACGAAGCAACGGGTTTACCCACAATGTTGCTACGACCAATTACAACACAGTTTTTACCTGCAGTTGGAATTTCATAGCGTTTCAACAATTCAATAATGCCCGAAGGCGTGGCAGACACATAACATGGCAAACCTATTGACATGCGACCCACATTTACCGGGTGAAAACCATCCACATCCTTGCGATAATCGATGGCTTCAATTACTTTTTGTTCCGAAATATGTTTTGGTAATGGCAACTGAACTATAAAACCGTCCAAACCACTATCTTTATTCAATTCATCGATTTTTGCCAACAATTCAGATTCCGTTACTTCCTCTTCAAAGCAAATTTTGGTTGATGTAAAGCCAACTTGTTCGCAGGATTTTACTTTGTGAGCCACATACGTTTCGCTACCACCATCATGTCCAACAATAATCACTGCCAAATGAGGTGCGCGTTTCCCCGACTCCACAATTGCTTTTACTTCTTCAGCAATTTCTGCTTTTACCAGCTCCGAAATGGCTTTGCCATCAATAATAGAAAAGCCCCCCAACCCGCTAAAGGGCAAGTTTTGCTTAGTGTTATTGGTTTTATTTGTGTTTTGCATATTATTTTTTAGTCCCCTTTAATGGATTTAGGGGCAACATTATCTTCTTTTCCCAATTTTTAATTTTCCCTGACTCATCGAAGCCATTTTCATCATCTTACTGGTTTGTTCAAATTGTTTTAGCAATCGGTTTACTTCCACAATACTGGTTCCGCTTCCCTTAGCAATACGATTTTTTCGACTGCCATTCAATAAATTTGGATTTTCACGTTCACGTGGAGTCATAGAATGAATAATGGCTTCAATGCCTTTAAATGCGTTGTCATCAACTTCTACATCTTTCAATGCTTTGCCCATGCCCGGAATCATGGCAGCTAAATCTTTTATATTTCCCATTTTTTTGATTTGTTCAATCTGAGAAATAAAATCATTGAAATCAAATTGATTTTTGGCAATGCGTTTTTGTATACGACGGGCTTCATCTTCATCATATTGCTCCTGTGCACGTTCAACAAGCGAAACGATATCGCCCATTCCCAATATTCGGTCGGCCATACGTTCGGGATAAAACACATCCAATGCATCCATTTTCTCACCTGTACCCACAAACTTAATGGGTTTATTTACAACTGAACGAATGGAAAGAGCCGCACCACCACGTGTATCTCCATCCAGTTTAGTCAGGATTACACCATCAAAATCAAGTCTGTCGTTAAATTCTTTTGCTGTATTTACCGCATCTTGTCCGGTCATGGCATCAACTACAAACAAAATTTCTTGTGGATTAACGGCTTTTTTAATCGCAGCTATCTCATTCATCATCATTTCGTCTACTGCCAATCGACCGGCAGTATCCACAATTACCACATCATTTGCATGCTGTTTGGCGTATTTTATTGCAGCTTCGGCAATAGCAACAGGGTTTTTGCTGGTCAAATCAGAATATACAGGCACTCCAAGTTGTTCGCCCAGTATTTTTAATTGTTCAATTGCAGCCGGACGATACACATCGCAAGCCACTAACAGCGGAAATTTACCGCGTTTTGTTTTAAGCAGATTGGCCAGTTTTCCTGAAAAAGTAGTTTTACCCGAACCTTGAAGTCCAGACATTAAAATAACCGTCGGATTACCTTTCAAATTTACATCTACACTCTGACCACCCATCAATTCGGCAAGTTCGTCGTGTACAATTTTAACCATTAACTGGTTTGGTTTCAAGGATGTAAGTACATTCTGACCCAATGCTTTTTCTTTTACTGTTTCGGTAAAAGTTTTTGCAATTTTATAATTTACATCGGCATCTAACAAGGCTTTACGAACATCTTTCAGCGTTTCGGCCACATTTATTTCGGTAATTTTACCTTCGCCTTTTAAAATTTTAAACGACCTTTCCAGTCTTTCACTTAAGGATTCAAACATATTTTATTTTTTTTAAGCGTACAAAGGTACAAAAAAAGCTTTATTATTTATACTCTTATGTTTCAATAACGCATTCGTTGCAGATTACAAAACTGAATTAATTCAGGAAAAAAAAGATGGAATTTTAATTCTAACTCTTCCTGATGATTTACCAAAAATTCAATGCATTGGCTTGGATTAATTGCCGATATTTTATGAAATGACATAATCCTGAGGGAGTTTTCCAGACCAGCCATGGATGCATATTTTCCCAAACGATTGCTAAGAATAAAATGGAATATAAATCGTTTTACTTTTTTGGGCAAAAACTTATAATTTAACAGTGCTGTTCCATAAAATTTGATGGCTGTCAATGTAAGGGAATGGTTTTTAGAATATAGTCTGAAATTTTTAGCTAAAAAATAATCAAAATACATGTCCAGTACAATCGCAGCATACCTACCGAATACGGGACGAAGTAAAATGACGCATTCTTTTACAACTGGATGTTTATCCGTAAAGTCATCAATTAATCGGTGTAATAGGATTCCATTTTTAATTCTGTCAGGATAAGCATTTAGTTTACTGCCCTTTACGAAATCAGCTATGAAATTTCCTATTTGCAAGCCCGCTTTATTATGCGATAAATAAATATGTGCTAAATAATTCAAAATATAAGTTCAATGGTTTTTATGCAAAAGTAACAAAATATTTATTTTAAAACCGTTTTAGTCGTTAAGGGCAGGGCTTGGGCAATTTGTTTAAAACATGGACAAATAATTTACAAAACTTCTATGAACAATCAATCAATTTATAATGTTATTATAACTAAAATTTCAAAACTATATAAATAGAACTTATGAACTTAATTGAACAATTAAATTGGCGCTATGCCACCAAAAGAATGAATGGAACGAAAGTTCCACAAGAAAAACTAGACCGAATAGTGGAAGCAATACGCTTAACTCCTACTTCATTTGGTTTACAAGCATTTAAAGTAATCGTTATTGAAGACGCGGCATTACGTGAAAAAATTTTCAATACCGCATGTCAACAACCCCAAATTAAAGAGGCATCGCATGTGCTCGTTTTTGCAGCTAATAAAAAAGTAAGTCAGGAGCAAGTTGACGAATATATGAATTTGATTGCCACAACCCGCTCAATGCCAGTTGAAAATTTAAGTGGTTTTAGAGCTGCCTTTGATGGAATTGTAGCAGCAAGTTCTGAGCAAAACTTTGTGTGGACAGCTCGTCAGGCATATATTGCATTTGGAATTGGAATTACAGCAGCAGCAATTGAACAGGTTGATGCCACACCAATGGAAGGATTTAATGCCGATGAGTTGAATAAAATTTTAGATTTGCCGAGTCAAAATTTAGGCGCTGTAACCATACTTACACTCGGATATCGCGATGAAGAAAACGACCAATTAGCACATGCAACCAAAGTACGCAAAGATAAAAGTAACTTATTTGATTTTAGATAATTGTCTTTAAAAAATTGTGAAGTTTCATTCACTTTTAGTTCTGTTTTTTTATGTA
>CAZEEB010000147.1:0-5786 GCA_964511245.1 uncultured Paludibacter sp. | reverse complement strand
AAGTTTGTAACTATCAGGCTTTGAACTGTAACTTAAGGTTGATTTCAGCGTTTCGCCTATTTCCACATTGTTGTAGCCGTAAATTCGAAGAATGTCTTCAATTACATCTACATCACGTTGTACATCAACACGGTAAGCCGGTACATGAAGTACGTAACCTTTCTCGTTTTGACTGATGATTTTCATTTCTAATGCCGCAAGAATAGTTTCAATATTCTCTTTGCCAATAGCTTTGCCAATCAAGGTATTGATTTTGCGCAATGAAACTTCTACTTCAAACGGCTTTACTTCCTGAGGATAGACATCAATGATTTCGCTTGAAATAGTACCGCCTGCAACTTCTTGAATCAGTAAGGCACAACGTTTTAATACATAAATCGTATTTGTAGGGTCGCAACCACGCTCAAAGCGGAAAGAAGCATCGGTGTTCAAACCATGGCGACGAGCTGTTTTACGAATCGAAACGGGATTGAAATAAGCGCTTTCCAAAAATACATTTTGAGTTGTTTCGGTAACTCCGGAATCCAATCCTCCAAAAACTCCACCAATACACATAGGTGCTTCGGCGTTACAAATCATTAAGTCTGCTGCATTAAGTTTTCTTTCAGTTCCATCCAATGTGGTGAAAGGAGTACCATCGTTCAATGTTTTCACACGTACCTCAGCACCTTTAATTTTGTCGGCATCAAAAGCGTGAAGCGGTTGTCCTAATTCATGCAGCACGTAGTTGGTAACATCCACGATATTGTTGATTGGTCGGAGTCCGATAATCAATAATGCATTTTTGAGCCATTCCGGTGATTCGGTTACTTTTACACCCGAAATAGTTACTGCTGAATAACGCGGACAAGCATCAGTGTTTTCAACGGTTACCGGAATTATGAGGGTTGTATTTTGTACGGCAAAAGCATCAACAGAAGGCTTGATAAGTTTTACCGATTTATCTTTTAATGCAAAAAATGCAGCCAAATCACGAGCCACACCGAAATGTGAAGCTGCATCAATACGGTTTGGTGTGATATCAACTTCCAGTAGATAATCGCTTTTAATGCCATAATAATCCTTAGCCAATGTGCCTACAACGGCTTCAGCCGGAAGCACAATGATACCGTCGTGGCTGGTTCCGATGCCAATTTCATCCTCGGCACAAATCATTCCCATCGATTCAACACCACGTATTTTTGAGCGTTTAATAGTAAAGCTTTCGTCGCCGGAATATAGTTTTGTTCCTACGGTTGCAACCACTACTTTTTGTCCTGCAGCTACGTTTGGAGCCCCACAAACAATTTGTACAGGTTCTTCGCCACCAAGGTTTACAGTGGTAACATGCAGATGGTCCGAATTTTCATGATCTCCACAAGTCAGTACTTCGCCAATTACCAAGCCTTCCAGTCCACCTTTCACGGTTTGAACTTCTTCTACACCGCCCACTTCCAGACCAATAGAAGTAAGTGCTTTCGATAAAACATCGGGAGTTACATCAATATTAATGTAGTTTTTCAGCCAGTTATACGATATATTCATACAATATTTATGTTATTTTAAAAGGTTACAAAGATACGATTATTTTTAAAGTTACCGAAGCCGTTGAATTCAAAATTAACTTTAGACTAATCAAACTTCGTCACAAATTAAGAAAAATTATGCACAAAAAAACATGATGTGTGTAATAATTCATTATTTTTGTCTGTTTAAAAATCTAATCTCACCTAAAAAACACGCTAAAATGATACAAGAAAATTTTATTCGACTTTTTGAAGACTCATTTAGAAATCATTGGGGTTTACCAGCTTATAGTAATTATGGCGAAGATTTAACGATGACCTATGCCGATGTTGCTAAACGTGTTGCAAAGTTGCACATTTTGTTTGATCAATGTAAACTAAAACCCAATGACAAAGTGGCTTTAATTGGACGCAATAATGCCAATTGGGCTATAACTTACTTGGCAACTGTAACTTATGGAGCAGTAGTAGTACCAATACTTCAAGACTTTAATCCGAACGATGTACATCATATTACGAATCACTCCGAATCTACGCTGCTTTTTGTTGGAGATAATATCTGGGAAAGTCTGGAAGAAGAAAAATTAACCACAGTAAAAGCAGTTTTTTCGCTCACAAATTTCAATTGTATTACATTATTAAATAAAGAACCAAAGCCAGAAAGTTCCGAAACTGAAATTTACGAACAGTTGGTTGTTAAATACTTACAGCCCGATTATATCAATAGTCTTTTCCATAATAAGTATCCTCAGGGTTTTTATCGCGATCACGTACGGTATATTGACAAACCAAATTCTGAAATTATATCAATTAATTATACATCCGGCACAACAGGTTTTAGCAAAGGGGTAATGACAAGCGGGAATGCAATGGCCGGAAATATCAGCTTTGGAATACGAACCGGTGTAGTAGCACCCCAATTTCGTATTATTTCATTTCTCCCACTTGCACATGCTTACGGTTGCGCTTTCGAATTTTTAACATCAACTGTTGCAGGCTGTCATATCCATTTTATCGGCAAAGTGCCATCGCCTAAAATACTCCTTACTGCATTTTCTGAAATTAAACCAAACGTAGTATTTCTGGTACCGCTCATTGTTGAAAAAATTTACAAAAAACAAATTCAACCATTATTAGCTAAGCCATCTATGCGTTGGGTATTAAGCATTCCATTTTTGGACCAACCGATATTGGCACAAATTCGAAAAAAATTAATGGATGCATTTGGTGCTGAATTTTCACAAATCGTTATTGGAGGAGCACCGCTTAATTCAGAAGTTGAAGATTTTTTTACAAAAATTAAATTTCCATACACAGTTGGATATGGTATGACCGAATGCGCACCACTTATCAGTTTTTCCGATAGTAAAGATTTTGTATCAAAATCGGCTGGCAAATTGCTTGATATTATGGAAGCAAAGCTAATTCACACAGATAAAGCAAGTGGCGTTGGCGAAATTTGTGTTCGTGGTGAAAATCTTATGTTAGGATATTTTAAGAATCCTGAAGCTACTAAACAAATATTAGACAAAGAAGGTTGGTTGCACACAGGTGATTTAGGTTCAATAGATGCCGAAGGAAATATATTTATTCGCGGAAGAAATAAAACTATGATTCTCGGTGCAAGCGGACAGAATATTTATCCTGAAGAGATAGAAGCTAAACTAAATAATATGCCTTATGTTATGGAAAGTTTGGTTATTGAGAGCAATGGAAAGCTCATTGCACTAGTTTGTCCCGATTATGAGGCAGTAGATGTCGATCAAAATGTAGACCATAATCAGCTTGAAGAACTTATGGAAGAAAATAGAAAAACACTAAATTCCATTGTTGCATCCTACGAAAGTATATCAAAAATTCAACTTTATCCTCATGAATTTGAAAAAACACCAAAAAAAAGTATTAAACGCTATCTTTATTCTGCCGGTAAATAAAAGAAACATATACTGATAATTAGGTAGTTATGAAAAAATAAAATAAAAATAAAAAAAAGTAGACGAAATTTAATCTACAATAAAAAAATAATGTATCTTTGCAGCGATTTTGAATAACAAAATTAACATGTTAAATTTTAAAGTTTTAAAGTAATGAAAAAAGTATTTTTGTTTTGCGTTGTTGCATTAGCTTTCGCTTCTTGCGCACCTAAAAAAGCTGAAGAAGCTCCTAAAACTGACTCTACAGTAGTTGCAGTTGATTCTGTTAAAGCTGATTCTGCCAAAGTTGATACTGCAGCAGTTAAGTAATTAAGTTGCGTAATTTATTTACGTAATTGAAAGTCTGAAGATAGTTTCTTCAGACTTTTTTATTTTTATTTTGCTATATTTATGACATATTGGGGTTAAATCAATCCTAAATAAGCTATATTTAACACAAAACAAAAAATATTTTAAAAAAAAGTGATAATTATTAATGCGGAATAAAAAAATGATGTACCTTTGCATCGATTTTGAATTGCAAAACAAACATGTTAAATTTTAAAAGTTTAAAAGAAATGAAAAAAGTATTATTATTTTTTGTGGTAGCTATGGCTTTCGCATCTTGTACTCCTAAAAAAGCTGAAGAAGCTCCTAAGACTGACTCTACAGTAGTTGCAGTTGATTCTGTTAAAGCTGATTCTGCTAAAGTTGACACTGCAGCAGTTAAAAAGTAAAAAAAGCTAACGCAAAAAGAAATTCTTGCAAGCATTAAGGTTCGTTATTTCGATAACGAACCTTATTTTTTTATTAAACTTTTAAATCCAGTCATTTTTTGTACCTTTGCAGTCATAAAATTAAAATTCAACATTATGTTACGTATTGCAGTACAGGCAAAAGGAAGATTATACGATGAAACGATGCTATTGCTTACTGAATCAGGCATTAAGCTTGAGTCAGGCAAAAGACTATTGTTACTTCCTGCCAAAAATTTTCCACTCGAAGTTTTGTTTTTAAGAGACGATGATATTCCACAATCTGTTGCCGATGGTGCTGCTGACATTGGTATAGTAGGCGAAAATGAATACGCAGAAAAGAAAAAGAATGTTATTGTTACCAAACGGCTTGGTTTCAGCAAATGCAGATTGTCACTGGCAATACCTAAAGAAACTGAATACACAGGTATAAGCTGGTTTAACAATAAAGTCATTGCAACTTCATACCCCGAAATCTTAACCGATTTCATGAAAGTAAAAAATGTAAATGCTGATATACATATCATAACCGGTTCGGTAGAAATTGCTCCAAGTATTGGTTTGGCTGATGCTATTTTTGACATTGTAAGTTCGGGTAGTACACTGGTTACTAACCACTTGAAAGAAGTTGAAGTGCTAATGAAATCAGAAGCACTGCTAATATCAAACCCAAAACTTACACTTGAAAAACAATCAATTCTTAACGAATTACTTTTCAGGATTGAATCTGTTCAGTTGGCCGATGATAAAAAATATGTATTGATGAATGTTCCGACTGAAAATATTGATAAAATTATCGAAGTACTTCCCGGAATGAAAAGTCCCACCATTATGCCTTTAGCTAAAGAAGGCTGGAATTCTTTACATGCTGTGATTGACGAAAAACAATTTTGGGATATAATTGGAAAATTAAAAGCGCTCGGTGCAGAAGGGATTTTGGTTATTCCCATTGAGAAAATGATTCTTTAAAACTAATTGACTGTGAATCTGTGTATTGATCAAGGAAATTCGAGTACAAAAGTTGCCATTTTCAAACAATATGAGTTGGTTGAAAACTTTTATTTTGAAACATTTGACACAAACGAAGTTTCAAATCTTTTACGGAATTTTCAAATCAAAAACACTATTTTTTCAAGTGTATCGGTTGAAAATAATGAAATTATTGATTTCATAGATAAACAATCAAATTTTTTAATAAAGTTAAACTATACTACTCAACTTCCAATAACGAATTTATATAAAACACCCGAAACACTTGGCAATGATAGATTGGCAGCCATTGTAGGTGCAGCTACTTTAAAACCGAATAATGATATTTTGGTAATCGATGCAGGCACAGCAATAACCTACGACTTTATTGATGCTTTTGGAAATTATGTAGGAGGTAATATTTCTTCAGGTTTATCAATGAGATTAAAAGCATTGCATGAATTTACAAAAAAATTACCTTTAGTAAAAGCTGAAATCGAAAGTCCTTTTTTAGGTGATACTACAAATTCGGCAATTTTATCGGGAGCATTAAATGGTATTATTTTTGAAATGGATGGTTATATTAACACATTAAAAATTAAATATCCACAACTTTCAATATTTTTAACAGGTGGTAGCACTTT
>CAZEEB010000146.1:1355-5820 GCA_964511245.1 uncultured Paludibacter sp. | reverse complement strand
CCTGCTGTGTCGGATAGCAGGACAAATGGTTCGGATTATACCGAAAACATCAAGATGATTTTCTCGAATATCACCCAGAAAATTTTCTTGATGAAGGGGCTGAAACTAAAATTCACCGTGGAAGATTATTTTATTCTGAAAAATACATTTACTCAACCGGAATTCAACGTAAACGCTTATGCAAAAACCAGTTCGACCAAGAAACTAACCACCCGACAACCTGAATTATACCGCCGATTGATGACTGTGCGAAATCAACTGTGCGAACCCCGTGATTTACCAATTTATCTTGTTGCCGGAAGTCAGACGCTGAATGAAATGTCGGACTATCTGCCTCAGAAAGAGAATGATTTGTTGCAGATTAGTGGTTTTGGTCCGGCCAAAGTAGAAAAATATGGCAAAGCATTTTTAGATGTCATTCAGGCTTATTGCAAGGAACACAAACTTGAATCGCTGATGCACGAAAAGCAAACCACCAAGCGTGAGAAGAAAGAGAAAAAGCCCATCGGTGAAACTTTCCGAACTACGCTGGAGCAATACAAAACAGGTAAAACAATTGAAGAAATTGCATTCACGCGCAACCTTGCCAAAACAACCATTATCAGTCATTTGGAGCGATACATTGTTTCAGGTGAATTAAGCATCGAAGAATTTGTTTCGTTAGACAAGCGTCAGAAAGCCATGGAAATGATTAAAAATGGACAGGAAACCGGTTCTATTTTTGAAATGCTAAACAGTTTTATGGATTTTACTGAAGTGAAAATGATGCTGGCATGGTTGCGTGGAGGTAAAAAGTAAGGTTATAACTCAATATACTTCAGATTGTAGTACCTTTGTGTTATGAATCAACAAACTATTCTCAGCAAACTGGGCATTGAAACGCTCAACCCCATGCAAAATGAGGCATTTTCAACCATTAAGTCTCATTCCGATGTTGTATTGCTATCGCCTACGGGAACCGGTAAAACGGTAGCTTTTCTATTGCCCATTATTGACGAATTAGATGAAACCTGCGTTGAAGTTCAGGTGCTGATAGTTGTGCCTTCGCGCGAGTTAGCCCTTCAGATTGAGCAGGTTATCCGCCAAATGGGAACGGGTTTCAAAACTAACGCTGTATATGGTGGTCGTGCAGGCTCGCAAGATAAAATTGATTTGAAACATCGCCCGGCTATACTTATTGGCACTCCCGGACGCATTGCCGACCATTTACGCAAAGAAAGTTTCTCCACCGAATTTATCAAAACTCTGGTGCTCGACGAGTTCGACAAATCACTTGAAGTGGGATTTGAAGCAGAAATGACAGAAATTGTGGCTGCATTGCCGTGTGTAAAAAAGAAAGTTCTGACTTCAGCAACACAAGCCCTGAAAATTCCTGCATTTGTAGGGTTGAAACACACGAAATACATCAATTACCTGCACGAAGAAATCACTCAACTGACCATCAAAACCATTCTTTCACCCTCGAAAGACAAGCTTGAAACACTTGTGGATGCATTGAGTCATATTGGTAACCAACCCGGAATTATTTTTTGTAACTACAAAGAAACCATTCAGCGAGTAAGTGACCAACTGATTGCCAACAACATAAGTCACGGCACTTTTCATGGTGGCATGGAGCAAATTGACCGTGAACGGGCGTTGGTGAAGTTTCGAAACGGTACGCATCAACTCATACTGGCAACTGATTTAGCAGCACGTGGACTGGATATACCCGAATTAAAATTCATTTTACACTATCAGCTTCCCTCTAAAAATCAGGAATTTACGCACCGAAATGGGCGTACAGCGCGTATGAACAGCGACGGCACAGCCTATATTCTGGCATGGAAAAACGAAGAATTACCTGACTTTATTGGCAAAACTCCGATAGAAGAAATTCGCCCTGCTCCCCTGCCCTTAGCATCGATATGGAAAACAGTTTATATTTCAGGCGGTCGTCGCGATAAAATTTCCAAAGGCGATATTGCCGGATTGTTTCAAAAACAAGGAAAACTGAAACCTGACGAAGTCGGAGTGATTGAAATCAAACAGGATTGCGCATTTGTTGGTGTGTTGGCTTCGAAAATTGACGACCTTATCTTCCTGACTAACAACAGTAAACTGAAAACAAAAAAGATTCGGATAAGCGAAATATAAATTTAAAACTTTACGATTATGGCAAAACTAATCATTTTTGGAATTCTGGCATTGCTGGTCACTTTCATTTCGTGGCGAACACTTTTCAATATTAAAAGTCATGGTTTTCCACGCTATTTTGCCTGGATTTGCATGTCCTGGCTTTTTGCTTCAAATTACAAATTCTGGTTTGTAAACCCATTTGGTTGGAATCAATTGATTTCGTGGATTTTGCTTATTTATTCGGCATACCTTGTGATTGCAGGAATTTTACTTATCAAAATTATCGGAAAACCAAATGCCAGCCGTAAGGAAGAAAACTTGTTTGGTTTTGAAAAAACAACAAAACTGATTGATTCCGGTGTTTTCAAACGTGTCAGGCATCCGCTTTATGCTTCATTAATTTTCGTTACATGGGCTATTTGTTTGAAAAATCCAACAACTGAATTATGCGTAATTGCTTTTATTACAACGGTTTTGTTGTATATAACTTCTCAATATGATGAAATGGAATGTATTCAATACTTCGGTTTGGAGTATGAAAATTACATGAAACGCACTAAAATGTTTATTCCTTATGTATTTTAATTTAGTGAATAATTAAACTAAACTTGCATAGAAATTGTTTATTTTGTGAATATACAAATTTTCTATACACGCATGAATCATCTTACATTTTCATTACTCAGCCAACTAACTTTATTTCAAAATATTAGTACTAAGAATCCACTTGCCGGACAATTATTTGTAACACTCACAAGTGTTATGCTTATTACAGCAGCTGTATGTTTTGTGATAAGCGAAATCACCCGAAATTACAGTCAGGTAGATAAAATATGGAGCATAATGCCAATTGTTTACAGCCTGATTACACTTTCAAACAGCCCTGATTCACCGCGAATTTGGTTAATGACCTTTCTGGTTAACTTATGGGGTGTCAGACTAAGCTATAACTTCCATCGCAAAGGCGGTTATAATATTGTTCCGTGGAAAGGTGAAGAAGATTATCGCTGGAGTGTTCTGCGCCAGAATCCTGCATTGAAAGGCATACGATTTACCCTGTTCAATTTCTTTTTTATTTCGCTCTATCAACTTTTTCTTATTCTACTGTTTTGTATGCAATTGGTGGTGGCGGTTGAATACAGTAATGTAAGCCTTAATTTCATCGATTTGCTGGCAACAATACTGATGGCAAGTTTTATTCTACTTGAAACAATAGCTGATAATCAGCTATTTGAGTTTCATTTACAGAAAAAACAAAAAGTTGAAACTGATGGAAGATTTAGCCTTTCGCTTAAAAACGGTTTTATGTCTGATGGACTTTGGAAGTATGTCCGTCATCCGAATTTTATAGGCGAACAGCTAACCTGGGTATTCTTTTATCTTTTTGGAGTGGCTGCATCAGGGCAATGGATAAACTGGACGCTTAGTGGCCCTATTTTACTTATACTGTTATTTGTTGGCAGCTCTGATTTTACAGAAAGTATAAGTCTCAAAAAATATCCTCTATACGATGAATACAGGGAAACTGTTCCAAGATATTTTCCTTTTAAAAAAATTTTAAAAAATATTACCTCAAAATTAATAAATTATGAATAAGACTCTAAAAAGAATTTTAATTGGATTAGGAATTGTAATAACCATTCTGGTTTTGACAGCAGTAGGTTTCGGACTAAAAATGAAATCGGAAGTTAAGAAAATGCATGTGATTGAAACTAAGGAAGTTGTGCAAGACGTTTTTGCTGTAAAAAATAGTTTTGTAAATATGTTTCTGGTAAAAGATAGTGATAATTATATTGCTATTGATGCCGGAGCAGATGCAAAAGCGATTAGAGGAGAACTGAAAAAACTCAGTATTGACACTGCAAAAGTGGTGGCTGTTTTCCTTACACATGGCGATGGTGACCACACGGCAGCATTATCAACGTTCATAAATGCTAAAATATACCTTTCGCGCGAAGAGGAACAAATGATTAACGGCAAAACCGCTAAAATGATGTTTATGCACAATCATATTTCACGTAAGGATTACACATTAGTTGATGACGGACAGAAAGTTATGATTGCTAAAATACTGATTACCTGCATTTCAACACCCGGGCATACACCCGGTTCGATGTCCTATCTTGTCAATGACAAGTATTTGTTTGTGGGTGATGCTTTTGGATTGAAAGATGGCAAAGTAAACAAACCTAATTCGTTTTTCAGTAAAGATATGCCATTGGCAATCAAGTCGTTCCAAAAAATAAATAAGCTGCCTAATGCCGAGTACATTTTCACTGCACACGCCGGCTTTACTGCTGATTATAAAAATGCTGTAAAAACTGAATTGAAATAATAAATTGGAAAT
>CAZEEB010000146.1:0-1255 GCA_964511245.1 uncultured Paludibacter sp. | reverse complement strand
GAAATAATAAATTGGAAATGAAATCTTTTCTTGACAGTCGGGTAATTCAATACAATCGGCTTGATTTCATAGAAACTGACCCGATTCAGATTCCACACCGTTTCACACAAAAAGAAGACATTGAAATTGCCGGATTTTTAGCTGCTACCATTTCCTGGGGGCAACGGGTAAGCATAATTAAAAATGCCAAACGGTTAATGGAGATGATGGAAAATACCCCTTATGAATTCATTACCGAAGCTAAAGAGCGCGAATTTTCAATCGTTTCGAGCTTTGTACACCGCACTTTTAATGGAAATGATTGTCTGTTTTTCTTAAAATCATTGAGTAATATATATCAGAATCACGATGGACTTGAAGCGGTTTTTAGTGACGGTTACAGGTTGGAAAACTCAGTTTTCAGTTCTCTGAAGCACTTCAGAAAAGTATTTCTAACTGTTCCACACGACAATCATGTAACCAAACACATTTCGGATGTCACATCCAATTCTACTGCCAAACGTCTAAATATGTTTCTGCGCTGGATGGTTCGATCCGACGAAAATGAAGTTGATTTCGGGTTGTGGAAAGGCATTCCTACATCAGCATTAATGCTTCCACTCGATGTCCATACCGGTGATGTGGCACGTGCCTATGGATTACTAAACCGTAAACAAAATGACTGGAAAGCTGTAGAAGAAATTACAGCTGTTCTTAGGGGATTTGATCCCGTTGATCCAATCAAATACGATTATGCATTATACAATTATGGACTTTATGAATTAAAAAAATCAAACAAAAAATTCTGACTATATTCAATAAACTCCAATTTCATATCTAAAATATCGTGTGTTCGACAAAAGAATTAAAATAATTGATATTGAAGTCAGTCAACTCTTTTTGTAATAATAGATGTTTTTTCGATAAAAAGCAATAAGCAAGTAATAATGCAATCAAGTTTGTAAAGAAATTTGAATATGAACGATTTTGTATGTTCAATCTGATATATTTTTAAGTCCATGATTAACCGATTCAATTAAAGCTCTTTTACTAAGGCTTATTATAACTCGAAAAGTAATTTTCACCGACTATCAAATTGTTTCTCAATTTTGTAACTAAAAAATACCATCAACGGAAAGAATATCTCTATGTGTTTAGTATCTTTTATGGAATCATGAAACCAACATAAAAGGAACTACTGTAAATCTTTAAATAAATATAACTTTATTTTCTTCCTGACTTTGGAATGCTGCTTCCAGAATTCTGATAATGCTAA
>CAZEEB010000145.1:0-5828 GCA_964511245.1 uncultured Paludibacter sp. | reverse complement strand
CAAAATATTATTCTCCAATCAACAAATTTAAGCATAATTATATTTTTGAATATTAAAATAAATAAATTCAATTTATACCGACTATATTGATTATTTTTGCAAAAATTTATTGATAAGCTATTTTTCATATAAAATTTGATTCGATAATTAAATTGACGTAAATCATTTAATTCAATAAAATACATTTCAAAATAATATATTTTGTGCTTTATGAGTCAATAAATGATATTATTATAAAACATTTTATGTAATTTTGCTCAAAAATTTATTTTCTAAATATTTTAACTGGAATTTTAACAGGAATGGACTCAAATACTAAATCAGCTCATCAGCTCTCTAAATATAGCTTCGTAGGTGTAATTGTTACGTTAGGCATAGTTTATGGCGATATCGGAACATCGCCACTTTATGTGATGAAGGCAATTTTAGGAGCTAATCTTAACTTTGATAGCAATTATATCATTGGAGCTATTTCGTGCATAATTTGGACATTAACTTTACAAACGACAATAAAATATGTACTTATTACTTTAAAAGCCGATAATAATGGTGAAGGTGGTATTTTAGCTTTATATGCTTTAATTCGAAAAAACAAAAAAAAATGGCTTTATGTAATAGCTATTATTGGTGCTAGTACACTTATAGCCGATGGTATTATAACACCGGCAATTACTGTTGTTTCTGCTATTGAAGGTTTAAAAGGAATAAATCCGGGAACTCCGGTAGTTCCAATAAGCATTGGAATAATTACGGTCTTATTCTATATTCAACAATTTGGTTCTAAAGCAATTGGAAAATCATTTGGACCAATAATGGTCGTTTGGTTTGCTATGTTAGGTATACTTGGATTTATGCAAATTACTCAGTTTGCAATGATTTTAAAAGCATTTAATCCATATTACGCCATTAATTTATTAATTAATTATCCAAATTGGTTTTTAATTTTGGGTGCAGTATTTCTTTGTACTACGGGTGCTGAAGCATTATACTCCGATTTGGGACACTGTGGCATAGTTAATATCAGAATTAGCTGGATATTTGTTAAAATTATGCTTATTCTCAATTATTTGGGTCAAGGAGCATGGGTTTTGACACACATGAATACAATTACTGAAGCCACAAATCCATTTTATAGCATAATGCCTGAAGAATTTCTTTTCTTTGGTGTAATTATGGCAACGGCAGCGGCTATTATTGCTAGTCAGGCATTAATAAGCGGTTCTTTTACTATATTTAGTGAAGCCATGAATTTAAATTTTTGGCCACGTCAGAAAATAAAATATCCAACTGTAGTAAAAGGTCAATTATACATTCCGTTTGTTAATACCTTTTTATTTGTTTTTTGTGTTATAATGATTCTTTATTTTCAAAACTCCAGTAAAATGGAAGCAGCATATGGTCTTTCAATCACAATTACTATGTTGATGACTACCATGTTACTTGCTTTTTATTTGAAAACAAAAAAAATTAAAACTTTTTTTATAGTACCATTTATGGCTGTTTTTTTGACAATTGAATTGTCTTTTTTCACTGCCAATATGTTTAAATTTTTACACGGTGGATGGGTTACAATTTTAATTGCAGGTACTATCGGATTGATTATGCTTGTATGGTTTAATGCCCGGTCTATAAAAAACAGACACATGCAATTTCTTAAAATAAAATCCTTTTATGATTTACTCTCAGACATCAAAAACGACATATTAATACCAAAATTTTCAACTAATTTGGTTTATCTAAGTAAGGCAAATTTAAAATCGGATATTGAGGGCAAAATAATGTTTTCTATAATCAATAAACAGCCCAAACGAGCAGACCATTATTGGATTTTGCACATTGATCATCTCGATACTCCCACAACCTTTGAATATACATTTGAGCAACTTATCCCAGGCACTCTTTTTCGTGTTAATATTCGTCTTGGATTCAGAGTTCAACCTTTAATAAATTTATATTTCAGGCAAATAGTAGAAGATTTGGTACGAAGTAAAGAATTTGATATTACCAGTAACTATCCCTCATTGTTTAAAAATCATATTCCCGGAGATTTTAGATTTATACTTATTCATCGAATTTATAATTATGATCACTCCTTTAAATGGAAAGAAAAAGTTACTATGAATATTTACAATTTAATCAAACACTTGGGTATTTCTGATATTAAATCGTTTGGATTGGATACAAGTAATGTAACAATTGAAACTGTACCATTGGTGGTAAAAGCTGAACAAAAATCAAAAATAAAAAGAGTTAGTCAATAAAATTTTTTATAAATATTTAAATATCAATTCATTACAACATTATTTTTTTATTAACTAGAATTCTCCGTGTTTATATCTTTTTACAATTTTTTCAAGTAAAGCATCTTCTCCTATTGAGTCATATTTTGCTTTTATATCTTCCTGAAAAATTAAACCAACTCCATACCAAAATGTAGCCGGAATTCCGCCTTTATAGGTTTTAATTAAACTAAAGGCTGTTTCATTTGTTTCGCGAGCAATAAGTTTTAATAAAAGTTTTCCTTGTGAGTATGACATTTTTCGAACATCTTTTTCAAACTGAATAAAAAGTTCCTTTTCGGTTTTTCGAATTAATTTTCTTTTATCCTGATTATCTTTCATTGTTGCCAGTTGAGCATTTAATTCACTTACAACTAACCTAACTTTAATAACGTATGGATAAAGAAATTTTAGATTTTTAATAGTGCGCTGATTTTCAGCATAAAATTTTTTATTTTCGTATTTTATTTTACTATTTTCTGCTTCATTTTTAAGTGTTTTATTTATATCCAATGACAGTTGTGTGGTACTTTTTTGGGTAGTATCTATTATGTCTTTCAATTCAATTTCAATCGATTTTTTCCGGATTTCAACTATTTGTACAGTATCCTGATTTTGTTTCGAAACAGTTTCTTCGGCAGCTTCATGTGTTTCAATGGATTTTTCGATGGATTCAGTTTTAGGTGATGTATATGTTTTCGAGTTTGTTGTTTTTGGACTTTTATAACTTTTGGTTGGTGTTTGAGTCATTTCTTCTAACATTTGAAACTGAATTGATAAATCTTCATCACTTTCTGATTTCAAGTTTAACGTTAAAAAGCTTGAGCCCGGTTTTAGCAATAGTAAAACTATCAACAAAGCATTTAACGCTAAAGTAGTTAAAATTGCAACTATATGTGATTTATAATTACGATAGGTATTCATTAGTTTCAGCATAAAAAAAACGCTTACAAAGATAGAACTATTTTCTGACGAAGTGAGAAAAGCTAATTCTAAAAAAAATAGAAATTACTTGTTTTTTCATTCAATCTTAGTCATTTATAATCCCAGCAATAAATAGTTTTCGTACCTTTGTTCCACTCTAAATAAATTTTTGAAAATGTCCTACCTTAGAAAACCTGAATGGCTTAAAACCCAACTTCAGAGCAATGCACAGTTTGTAAAAATTAGTCAAATTGTAAAATTAAACAAACTTCATACCATTTGTTCGAGTGGTAAATGTCCAAATATGAGTGAATGCTGGAACAAAGGAACAGCTACATTTATGATTATGGGTAATGTTTGTACACGTACTTGCAAATTTTGTAACACATTATCCGGTCATCCACTTCAATTAGATCCATTAGAACCTCAAAAAGTAGCCGATTCTATCAAATTAATGAACTTAAAACATGCAGTTGTCACTTCGGTTGATAGAGATGATTTATCAGATCGAGGTGCAAATCATTGGGCTGAAACTATTAAATCAATCAAATTAACAAACCCTGAAACAACATTGGAAGTACTTATTCCTGATTTTGATGGAAAAACAGAGTTAATTGATTTAGTAATATCTCAAAATCCAAATATTATATCGCACAACTTAGAAACCGTTCGAAGGCTCACGCCACAAATCCGTTCGAAAGCGAAATATGAAACCAGTTTGGCGGTGCTTAACTATATTTCTGGAAACAATATAGTTGCTAAAACAGGAATAATGGTTGGTTTAGGCGAAAAACAGGAAGAAATAATCGAACTAATGAACGATGTACTCAAAACAGGTTGCAGAATACTTACAATTGGACAATATATGCAACCTTCACGAAATAATGTAGCAGTTTCGGAATACATTCATCCTGATGTATTTGAAGAATACAAAACAATTGGAATTAAGAAAGGATTTAAAATTGTTGAAAGTGCTCCACTTGTTCGCTCTTCATATTGTGCCGAAAATCACATGATCTGAAATTGTTTTGTCATACTGATTTCTTTGTACATTTCACTCTTAATGATTTATGTTATAGTTAATTCAATTACGTTTTGTTAAATTACTGAAATACAAGCATTTAATTGCAAATTAAATATTATAGAAATTATCTATATTTATATAGTTATTCATTTAATTAGAAAACAGAATCGGGTTAAAAAAAATACATTATATTTGCATCGTAAATCTAAACAATATGATTTCGAAAGAGCTCTTTTAATTAAATACTTCAGTATAGACAACTGACAATCAAATACTTGTTCAAATACAAGAAAGTTTTTTCAAAACAAATTCATTTAGATTAATATTATCCACTTGGTAGTATTATCAATTACTAAGTTTTATTTATTCACACACATAAAACTACAGAATTATGAAAGACGTTCAATTTGAAAACGAATTAGTTGCACTTCAAAGTAACATGCGAAATTTTGCTTTTTCACTAACATTAAATCGTGACGACGCAGAAGATTTATTACAAGATACCACTTTAAAAGTACTTGATAATCAAGATAAATTTACTGACAATGTAAATTTTAAAGGCTGGGTACTCACGATAATGAAAAATATATTTATAAATAATTATCGTAAAATTGTAAGAAATCAAACTATAATTGATAAAACAGAAGACCTTCACCATTTGAATTTACCTCAAAACTCAGGTTTTGATAGCCCCGAAGGATCGTATGCTATTTCTGAAATTACAAATAGTATAGCTGCATTTGCCGACGAATATAAAATACCATTTTCAATGCATATACAAGGTTTTAAATATGAGGAAATTGCTCAACACATGAACCTACCAATTGGAACAGTTAAAAGTCGGATTTTTCTTGCACGCAAACGCCTTCAGGAACAATTAAAAGACTATCGCTATTAATCTGAGAAACAAACATTTTCAGAAAACCGGAGCAAATCACTCCGGTTTTTTTGTGTGAAATTATACTTAATAAGTTCAAATGATTTTTTTGAATTAAAAAAGAAGTATATTTGTGCTTCGCACAGAGAAAATGAAGTTTATTTTTAAACAATAGATTATGAAGCATTTCCCACCATCCGAATTGATCATTAACAGTGATGGAAGTATTTTTCACCTACATCTGAAACCCGAACAACTGGCAGATAATGTAATATTGGTCGGCGATCCCGGACGGGTTGAACTGGTGGCAGCTTATTTCGACACACAGGAATGTTCTGTTTCAAGCCGCGAATTCAACACAATAACAGGCACTTACAAAGGAAAACGCATTTCCGTAATTTCTACCGGAATTGGAACCGACAATATAGATATCGTTGTAAATGAATTGGATGCACTATCCAACATTGATTTTAATACCAGAACTGAAAAAACTGATTTTCATCAGCTTACGATTATTCGCATTGGTACATCAGGCGGTATGCAGCCCGAAATTCCACTTGGAAGTTTTCTGATTTCCGAAAAATCAATTGGATTTGATGGCATGTTGAATTTTTATGCCGGACGTGATTCGGTTAGCGATTTAGCTTTTGAAGAAGCCATGAAAAAACATTTGGTTTGGAATCCGCAACTGGCTGCTCCTTATGTGGTTGATGCCGATGAAGAA
>CAZEEB010000144.1:0-5877 GCA_964511245.1 uncultured Paludibacter sp. | reverse complement strand
TAGCTTCAGGTGACTGGAGTTCAGACGTGTGCTCTTCCGATCTTCCATTATTTTTGTACCTGCACCATTGGCAGGCGATGCCATTATGGAAGCAGGCGATGCGGGCATTGAGCTTGTTATTTGTATTTCAGAAGGAGTACCAACGCTCGACATGGTAAAGGCAACGAACTATCTGAAAAAGAAAGGAATAAAACTTATAGGAGCAAATTGCCCTGGATTAATTACTCCCGATGAAGCACTGGTTGGA
Source organism: uncultured Paludibacter sp. (assembly GCA_964511245.1). Lineage (GTDB taxonomy): Bacteria > Bacteroidota > Bacteroidia > Bacteroidales > Paludibacteraceae > Paludibacter. The sequence continues at coordinate 5,630 of CAZEEB010000144.1, read as the reverse complement.
ATTTTACCTGCCAATATTTTCAAAAAAGGAAATGTAGGTCTTATGAGTCGTAGTGGCACTCTCACATATCTGATGGTAAGTTTGCTCACTCAGGCAGGTTTAGGACAAAGTACCTGTGTTGGAATTGGTGGTGACCCTGTAGCAGGATTGTACTATCAAGAACTACTCGAAATGTTTCAAAATGATCCCGAAACTGAAGCCATAGTGTTAATTGGTGAAATTGGAGGTGATGCCGAAGAACGAGCAGCTCAATATATCAAAGAACATGTTACAAAACCCGTAGTAGCATTTATTGCCGGTCAGTCAGCCCCTCCAGGAAAACGAATGGGACATGCCGGAGCTATCATTTCAAGTGGAAGTGGTACTGCCGAAGAGAAAATTGCGGCTTTTGAAGCCATTGGTGTGCCAGTAGCCCGATTGCCTATAGAGATACCTGTACTGATAAAAAAAGCATTGGGAATCAATTAATTAGTAATTCAAAAAAGAGGCTTCTTTACAAACAAGAAGTCTCTTTTTTTGCTTTTAAACTGATTTGTTAAATCCAATTATCACAAGTTTAAAAATGATTACTAAACTTACTATCGTAGCTTGAGTAAGCAAATTATAGCACAAAATGAATTGAACTGAAAGTTAATTACGTATTTTTGTTGAAATATTTTTAATTCAATGCAACGAAATGAAACTCAATTTCATCTAGTATTTAAAGTATGGAAATTAAAGAGACAAATCCAGACGAAACAAAACTGATTACCGGATACAAAAAAGGCGAAACATGGGCTCAAAAGCAGGTGTATGAGCTGTATGCTTCGGCCATGTTCAGTGTATGCGTGCGGTATGTAACCGACCGTGAAATTGCCCGTGATTTAGTACAAGATGGATTTGTCAAAGTATTTACCAAAGCCAATTTATATTCAGGTACAGGCTCATTTGCAGGTTGGATTAGAAGAGTGTTTGTTACAACTGCACTTGAGTATTTAAGGCAAAATAATTCTTTAAAACAAAGTGTACGAATTGAAGATTTTGAAAATACAATTGAAAATAACGATGCTTCTATTTTGGATAAAATCTCTGCTGACGACTTATTTGAATGCGTTTCAAAACTACCGGATGGTTATAGAACTGTTTTTAATCTTTATGCAATTGAAGGCTATTCACACGCAGAAATTGCTGATTTACTGAGTATTAATGAAGGTACTTCACGGTCGCAATTTATGAGAGCGAGAACAATTCTTCAAAATGATGTAAAAAAAATGCTTGGATATGAATTTAGAGGATAAAAATATGGACAATCAACTTGATACATTTAGCAAATCTGTGCAAGCTAAACTTCATAATCATGAGTTGAAGCTTGATGCTGATTTGTGGCTAAATATTGAGAAAAAGATTGTGACTAAAAAACGCCGGATTATTCCAATCTGGCTATGGATTCCACTCGGTTCGGTAGGATTGATTGCGTTAATAATTAATATTAAGTCAACGCTAATCAATGAAAAAATGGCACTGAGAAATCCGTCAATTCAGCATATAACCACCAAACACACTTCCTTAGCCACAACTAAAAGTACAAAATTGAACATATTGAGCCAGATTAATAACAATAAAATTGTTCAAATTCATAATCGATTTAATCAACCCATTGTAACTGCAAGTAATCTTGTGATTCAAAGTGCAGTTATAAATGACACAAAAATTGATTCGGGTTTTACGGCAGCAACATTTGATAAAAGTACTATTGACACAGCGTTTTCGGAAGTGCCATTCGTGAAAATTGATACAGTAACTAAAAGCCAGATTTTGCATAATTTGACAGACAATTGGGTACTAAAACCTGAAATTAGAAAACAACCCAAAGTAAAATACAAAGAAAACCTTGTTTTAGCGGCATCATTTGCGTCAGGTAGCCAAACCTCATCCGGCTTAAAAAATATAGCTTCCACTTCATTAAATGAAGAAATTGTAAAAACCGATGTGGCTCATACCAGTTTTTTTTCACTTCAAAATTTCACGGATATACATTATAGTTTACCACTTTCATTTGGACTAAAATTAAAAGATAATTTCTCGAAAAATTTAAGCCTCGAAACGGGATTGGTTTATACCTACTTACAAACTGATTTTTCGAGCAATCAGTTTGTGACCACCGATGCAAAACTCGGACTTCATTACCTGGGCATTCCACTCAAGTTGATAGTTACGCTTTGGAACACTAAGCGTTGGGATGTGTATATTTCGGGTGGTGGTACCATCGAAAAAGGACTGCGCTCGGTATATCAACAAAATTCGATGAATACTTTTCAAACTATTGTAAGCTCGGCCGAAACCAATATTGACGGGTTTCAGCTTTCGCTAAATTCGGCAGCTGGTGTGAATTATAAAATAAATTCACATTTCGGCTTGTTTTTTGAACCTAATTTCTCGTATTATTTCAATAATAATCAGCCTGTTAGCATTCGTTCAAGGCAACCTGATGTTTTCAGTTTAGAAATAGGTGTACGATACAATTTAAATTCATCTAAAAAATGAAAGCGAATAATATTGTGATTTTGTTAATCTCATTGCTTAATTTTAGTTGTAGCAATGAATTGGACAAACGAATTAAAAAAATAAATTACGGAACTTCATTTGGCGAGTGTGTTGGTTATTGTAGAAAACAAATGTCAGTTGCTTCAGATTCAGTACATTTCACAGCCTTTTGCGACGCTTGTATGACACCTTCAGTATCCAGAAAAGATCTATTTTCAATGACCACAAAAACGGAATGGGACTCAATTCAGAATTTTTTGCCACTCAATTCATTTTTTATAATGCCAACGGTGATAGGTTGTCCCGACTGTGCCGATGGAGGTGCTGAGTGGCTCGAACTTATTTTAATCAACGGCGAAACGCACAAAGTAACTTTTGAATTTGGAAAGGAGCCTTCAGTCTTAAAAGATTACATAGTCAATATACGCAAAATATTTACAAACAATAACTCGATGTTAAACTAATTTAAAATTAATAATATCATGAAACTATTCTCAAAATTAACTATTTTTATTTTAACTCTTAGTGCTTGTACAGCTCAAAACGACCCTATCTATCAAATTCCTAAAGATGCAACTCCAATTTCACTCACAGCTATTCAACAAAAAAGAGTAGTTCAGGATAATGAATTTGCCTTTGATTTATTAACAAAAACAATAAAATCATCCGGCGAAACCAATGTTTTTGTATCACCGCTTAGTGTAAGCATCGCATTGGGAATGGCTTGGAATGGTGCAGTTGGAACTACCAAAACCGAAATGGAAACAAGCTTGAAAATGAGTGGCATGTCGGTGGATGATATCAATTCATATTATAAAATTATGCAAAACACTCTGCCTGGTATTGACCCTACTACCAAACTGAGCATCGCAAATTCACTGTGGTATCGTAGCGGATTTGCAGTAAAACCGGCTTATCTACAAATTAATAGAGATTATTTTAATGCTTACGTTAAAGAAATTGATTTTACAAAAACATGGGCGGTGGATACTATAAATAACTGGTGTTCGGCTAAAACCAACAAGATGATTCCGAAAGTATTGGACAAAATTCCATCGGATATAGTAATGTATCTCATTAACGCAGAGTATTTTAAAGGAATATGGCGTAAGAAATTCGTAAAATCAGAAACTACTGTAAGCGGTTTTACCGACGAACTTGGAAATCAACTAAGCGTAAACATGATGAATCAAAAAGACACATTTGCCTATAGCGCTGATAATTTTGCTCAATACCTTGATATGCCTTATGGAAACAAGGCTTTTAGCATGACTGTGATACTTCCTGCTGATGGAAAAACAACGGCCGATGTGCTAAATTATCTGACTGTAGATAAATGGAATTCAATCATTAGCTATATGCCAACCAAAAAAGTTGAAGTGCATATGCCTCGTTTCAATACAAAAAATGAACTCGATATGATTCCACCGCTACAAGCAATGGGCATGAAACAAGCATTTACTGATATGGCAAATTTTAGCAATATTGCTGATGCACAGTTACTTATTTCATCCATTAAACATTTAACCAACATTGAGGTTACTGAAGACGGAACAGAAGCAGCTGCGGTAACTATTATTGGGGTGGGTGTTACTTCCATGCCGATAAATGAAGATCCTGTTTTTAATGTTAACAAACCATTCCTATTTGTAATTCGTGAAAAGAGTACAGGTGTGATTTTATTCCTGGCTAAAATGGGAACAGTTTCAAAATTTTAATCTTTTAAATATCAAACTATTATGAAAAACCTTTTAGTTGTATTTGCCGGTTTCGTAGCGATTATTCTTTCAGGATGTACCGATGTTGTCACTGAAATGATTACGTATAAAGTAAATGAACCAATTTACATGACCACCGATGTTTTTCGAAACTCAGTAAAAGTGAGCAAAGTGCCACATAGTATTAGCAGTATAGGTAAAATGTGCTTATATAACAACTTTCTGTATATTTCAGAGCCGCAAAAAGGAATTCACATTATTGACAATTCTGACCCTTCAAATCCTCATATTACTGGTTTTATCGAGATTCTCGGAAACGCCGATTTGGCAATTCGAAACGGAATGCTATATGCCGATTCGTATATTGATTTAGTGTGGTTTGATGTAACAGATCCTTCCAATCCGGCGCTGAAAGGTCGACTTGATTCAATTTTTACAAATGCATTACCAACCATTCCAAATCAATTTGGAATTGATTATAGCACAACCTATACAGGTGGAAATAAAGGAATAATTGTGGGTTGGGAACTAAAAGAAAAAACCGAACCAATAAGTCAGTACAGAACGGGATGGCCTAAAGGAGGATGGCCTGAATTTTTTGACCTGGCAAGTTCAAGTACAGCTTCGCCAAATAGCTCTGGCTCAACAGGTATTAATGGCTCCATGGCAAGTTTTACTATATATGATAATAAATTATATACAGTTATCAATAATAGTCTGAATATCTTTGATTTGACCAGCGATAAACCAAAAAAGGCAGCAGAAAATTTGAATGTAGGCTGGAATGTTGAAACTATTTTCAGCTATAAAACAAATCTGTTTTTCGGTACTAGCAATGGAATGTTGATTTATTCAGTTGCCGACCCATTAGCACCGGTATATCAATCGGCTATTTCACATACTTTTGGCTGCGATCCAGTGATTGTAGATAATGACTTAGCTTATGTTACAATTCATTCAGGTACTCGTTGCGGACAATCCACCAACGAATTGATGATAGTAGATGTAAAAGATGTCAAAAATCCAAAAATGCTGGTATCCTATGGAATGACTCAACCAAAAGGACTTGGAATAGATGCCGGTAAACTCTTTTTGTGTGATGATGGATTGAAAATTTATAAGATTTCATCACCTGAAACCTTGTTGGCTAATAAATTGGCTCATTACACTGGCATGAATGGCTTTGATGTTATTCCGTTAAATAACACCTTAATGATGATTGCCGACGATGGTTTGTATCAATATGATTACTCAGATATCAATAATATCAAACAAATAAGTAAGATTGCCATTACTAAATAACCCGTCTGTAAATCAAATCCTTCCTTTTTAAGCCAATTATATCGGCAAAAAGTCGGCAAAAATACAAAATAAAAACGCTAAATCCTT
>CAZEEB010000143.1:0-5883 GCA_964511245.1 uncultured Paludibacter sp. | reverse complement strand
TTGGAAATGATTTCAATGTTGCAACTCCATATCCACGTAATACAGGTTCTACAACCCAGGCGATAACTCCCGTAGAAAATCTTTCAGTTTCTGCCTCCAATTCTATAATCAGTTTTAGGGCTGAAGCAGGTGCTGTTATTGAACTATATAATGCACTGGGACAAAAAATACTTGTAAAACAAGCCATCAACGGTTTAAACAGCATTCCGGTTGAAGCTAAAGGATTGATAGTGTTAAAAGTTGGAAACCGCATTGCAAAGCTAATAATGTAAATTTACAAAAAAAAGTTAGTGCAATAAGCCCTAAATTTAAAATAATGGTTGTCCAAAGGGTTTTGGGCAACCATTATTGTTTAAAATAACATGCAATTAAAGCGCAATAAAAATTACAGTGGATTTTTAATTTTGATTAAAATTCACTTAAACGGAACCCGGTGGAACTTTGGCTAATCAAAAAATAACTCAAAATCGATACAATAAAAGTTTATTTTTGTAAGGAGTTGCGTTTCACTGATAAATAAGTTGTAAATTTGCAATCCAAATAAATTTGAATAAGAAAATTATAGTCGTAAAATTTTATTAAACCATTCATAATGAAGAAATTATTTTTTTCACTTCTCATTTTAGTTAGCATTGCTCCAGTGAAATTGCGAGCTCAGCTAAAAAACAATATCATTGACGAAGTAATTTGGGTAATTGGCGATGAATCCATTTTGCGGTCGGAGGTTGAAGAACAAAAACTACGAGCTCAGTACGATGGTACGGCAATAACGGGAGATCCTTACTGCGTTATCCCTGAACAAATTGCAATTCAGAAGCTATTTCTTCACCAAGCTGTACTTGATAGCATTGTGGTAAGCGAATCGTCGGTAATGAATCAGGTTGAAAACCGCTTGAATTATTTCGTAAACCAAATTGGTTCAAAAGAAAAAATGGAAGAATACTTTCATAAAAATTCATCCGATTTACGCGAAGAACTTCGTGAAATGATTCGAAATCAGCAAATTATAAATCAAATGCAGCAAAAACTGGTTGCTGACATTAAATCTACACCGGCCGATGTGCGCCGCTTTGTAAGTGATTTAGCACCCGATAGCATACCAACCATTCCGGCTGAAGTGGAATTGCAAATAATTAGTTTTGAACCCACCATTCCGATTGAAGAAACAAATAGAATTAAGGAAAAATTAAGAGATTATACCGAACGTGTAAACAAAGGTACAACGGATTTTTCGGTGTTGGCGCGTTTATATTCCGAAGACCCCGGCAGTGCCTTACATGGTGGCGAATTGGGATTCTTTAATAAAACAACCATGTATCCCGAATTTACACAAGTTGCCTTTAGCCTTACCGATCCCAAAAAAGTATCGCGTATTGTTCAAACTGAGTCTGGATTTCATATTATTCAGCTGATAGAAAAACGCGGTGACCGTATTAATTGTCGACACATACTGCTAAAACCACAGATTTCGCTTGTTGAAAAAGAAAAGGGCATTCATAGACTTGATTCGGTGGCTAATCAAATTCGCACCAATAAAATTAACTTTGAACAAGGCGTTTTGCTTTATTCGCAAGATAAAAATACGGCTATGAATGCCGGTTTAATGCTGAATGATAAAAACAACACTTCCAAATTTGAATTTCAGGATTTAGCGCCCGAAATTGCTAAAATTGTTTATACTATGAATGTGGGTGAAATATCAAAACCATTCAGCATGATTGTTAAAGCAACGAATAAAGAAGTGGTGGCTGTAGTTAAACTGAAATCGAAAATTGAAACCCATAAAGCCAATCTGACTGATGACTACCAGATGCTGAAAGCATTTTACGAAGGAAGAAAAAAACAGGAGTTTATCAACAAATGGATAGTCAAAAAACAAAAAGAAACCTATATCAGTATAGATCCTGCTTGGCAAAACTGTAGCTTTCAATATCCGGGCTGGATAAAGAAATAAAAAACCAGTCCCTGGTTCGCCCAAAGAGAGTGCACTTCAAGTAGACTTAACTTACATGAACTCAGTAAACAAAGCGCATTTAAAATTCCCCTTTCGGAGGTTTGGGGGCTTAATACGCATCGTAATATTCGGTGTGCTGTGTTTGTTTTTAGCAATTGTTCAGGCACAGATACAGCCGCGCCAACTGCGCAACCAAGTGCTGCAAAGCATGAACCCCATAAAACCCCAAGCCAAGACTTCGAAAAAAGGACAGCTTCAAAAAATCACTGCCAATCCGGGCAAATTAAGTGCTGCTCCATCTGCCCTCAATACTAAAGGAGTTAGCTTGGTTTATCTCGAAAATTGCGATGCACTTTCGTTTGACAAACTTTTTAGCCCCGATATGCAATTGTTGAAAGGAAACGTCCGATTCAGACATGATAATGCCCGCTTGTATTGCGATAGTGCCTATTTTTACGAAAAAGCAAATTCATTTAATGCCTACGGTCATGTCCGAATTGTACAAGGTGACACGCTCTTTATCTTTGGCGACATACTCTATTACGATGGAAACTCAAAGCTGGCAAGACTCAGACACCATGTTAGAATGGAAAACCGTAAAACTACACTTATCACTGACAGTTTAAATTATGATCGCATAACAAATTTGGCATTTTATTATACCGGTGGTAAAATTACCGATGAAACAAATGATTTGACCTCATTATGGGGGCAGTATTCCACCAAAACAAATGAGTCATTGTTTAAAACAAAAGTTCACATGAATAATAAAAACTACACGCTGGATGCCGATTCATTGCGATATAATACCAAATCGAAAATTGCAAATTTGATAAGCATGACTCATATAGTGTATAATAATGAAACCGATATTTACAGTGATAAAGGATGGTATAATACAGCATCGGAACAATCTATGCTGTTGAATCGCTCCAAAGTGATACAAAAAGATGGTAAAACATTGATTGGAGATACTATATTTTACGACAAAAAACTAAAATTCGGAGAGGGATACAGCAAGGTAATAATGAATGATTCGGTTCAAAAATCGACACTTTATGGTAATTACTGTTACTATAACGAAAACGATAAAAATGGATTAGCTACCGATTCGGCTTTATTGATTGATTGGTCGGATAAAGATTCAATGTTTGTACATGCCGACACACTTCGAACATCAAAAGATTCTATTTACAATTTAGCCAGGGCTTATTACCACGTACGAATTTATAGAAATGATATTCAGGGCTTATGTGATTCGTTGGCTTACTCGGCACGCGATTCGGTAATGAACCTCCATGGCACACCGATAGTTTGGTCGGATAATAATCAGCTTTCGGGTGATTATATTCAGGCATTTACAAAGAATAAAAAAGTAAATAAAATTCATATTCAAAAATTGGCAGTAGCCATTCAACACGAAGACTCAATCTATTATAATCAACTTTCGGGTAAAGAAATAATCGCCTACGTGGATAGCGGACAGCTTCGCAAAGTGAATGTGAATGGAAATGCCGAAACCATTTATTTCCCTCGCGATGAAAAGGATTCGACGCTGATAGGACTAAACAGAACTCAAAGTAGCTTTGTGAGAATGTATTTCAAAGATAAAAAAGTTAAACGGGTTATTCTAACTTCGGCAACTAACGGTACAATGTACCCCATCGACAATTTGATAGAAAGTAAATTGCACCTGAAAACATTTTTTTGGGTTGAAAAAGAACGACCACAAAGCCGGAAAGATGTTTTTAACTCCTATCCTAAAATAGAACGACCTAAAGGTGGAGGTTTGGATGATTTTGGCACAAATAATACTGAAAATCCTATGTCAACATCGGATAGTTCAACGAATCAAAACAATACATCGTCTTCATCAAACAGCATGAGTTTACCTAACTCCCGAACACTTCAGAACCAACCTGCAAAAGGGTCGGTCAAAACTGCCAATTAAGATTTCTTGCTGTAATTAGCTGAAATCTAAACAAATAACCACACAATATTAATAATACAGAATTTAGGGTCAAAACCCCAGATTAATTGCAATGTAAGGATTGATAGCGTAATAATAATCGGCTTTTTGTATTTCGTTAAAATAGTTTTCATGAGTTTATAATTGATTTTTTATTTGTCATGTTCGTTTCATAAAATCAGGATTATATTTCATCGTTTCTCGGCTGATACTGTAATGCTGAATATACCTATTTCTTTGTTTTTAAACTGAAGTATTTCTTTTGAAGTCAAATAATTAGATAGAATTTCAGTAGGAATTTCAATTTCTTTCTGCTTGTGAATTTCGATGGATTTAAAACCTTGTTTTTCAATCAATCCTAGATATTCATTGATATCTATTGCTCCCGAAACACATCCGGCATACATTTCGGCATCTTTCTGAAGTTTTTCAGGCAATTCGCCTTTAATTACCACATCCGACACACAAAAATGTCCGCTTGATTTCAGTACCCGATACATTTCGGAAAACGCTTTCACTTTGTCAGGAACTAAATTCAGCACACAATTCGACACTATCACATCAAACTGATTATCAGCCAACGGCATATCTTCAATATCGCCTTGTACAAATTCTACATTGCTAAAACCAAGTTTGCTTAAATTCTTTCTTGCTTTTTCGAGCATGGCATCCGTAAAATCAATGCCGGTTACCTTTCCGGTTTCGCCCACAATGGCACGTGCTACAAAGCAATCGTTACCTGCACCACTACCTAAATCGAGCACCGAATCACCTTCGCGGATGGAAGCAAATTGTGTTGGGATTCCGCAACCGAGACCCAAATCTGCATCTGCATTATAGCCATTTTCTTTATCATAACTTTCGGCAAAAACGGCATAATCCACTGTACAGCATCCTCCAACTCCACAACACGAAGTTTCGTTCTGTATCTTCGATTGTTTTGCAATTTCGCTGTATTTTGTTTGAACAACAAATTTTAAATCCTGAGCTTTCATAATTGTGGCTTCATTTGTTCTACATAAAGCTTATAAAAAGCCGCTTTAATTTCGTCGCAAACGCGATGAAATTCGCTCCAGATAAATTCTTCTGTTCCAACCGCATGGCTCGGATCGTCAAATCCAATGTGCAAGCGATGCTTCACTTTACCGATAAAAGCCGGACAAGTCTCGTTGGCACCACCACAAACGGTTATTACATAATCCCATTCTTCACCGAGGTATTTTTCAACCGAATCGGAGGTATGTTTACTTATATCAATTCCGGCACTGCGCATTACTGCGACAGCTTTTTCATTCAGTTTGCCGCTGGCATGCGTTCCTGCTGAGCAAACTGTAAGTTTTTTGTCAAACGATTGTAACCAACCGTGAGCCATCTGGCTTCGGCAAGAATTTCCTGTACAAAGAATTAATACTTTCATATTTTGTTGATTTTAATGTTTCTGATTTAGCAGCAACTTGCTTGTGCTGATTTTATTTTATTAAAGAAGTCTTCAAATTTTTCCAAACGATCATTGATAGTGGAATTGCACAGGCAATAATTGATTTTCAAACCATCAATTTCGCCCTGAATTAATCCACTATCGCGCAATTCTTTTAAATGTTGAGAAACCGTTGTACGACTTAGTGGTAATTTATCCGAAATATCGCCTGAAATACAGGTTTTGGTTTCCGCCAAATACTTCAAAATGGCTAATCGTGCAGGATGTGAAATTACTTTGGCAAATTCGGCCAACTCTTGCAGCTCATTATCAAAGACTTCCGGTTTTCTCATAAGTTTATGTTTTATGTCGCAAACATACGACATTAATATTAATTAAACAATAGGTTTAAATATTTTTAAGCTATGATTGATTATAAAAGTGTTTTGATTGGTTTAATCTAGCATTATTTCAGAAAATTTACGATAAGAATTTTCGTTTAAAAAAAATAATCATTACATTTGCTAAATTATTTTCAAAACA
>CAZEEB010000142.1:0-5896 GCA_964511245.1 uncultured Paludibacter sp. | reverse complement strand
TAAGTTACACTACCGGTGTTCCGGCTATGATTGGTGCCATGATGTTTATGAAAGGTATCTGGAAAAAAGCCGGCGTTTACAACGTGGAAGAGTTCAATCCAGATCCGTTTATGGAACAATTGAACATTCATGGTTTGCCCTGGGTTGAGCGACATAATATTGATTTGGAATTATAAAATTTATCCATTTTTTCGTAGAGACGCCCAATTTTGGCGTCTTTACGTGTTTAATAACGATATTAAAATTTCATTTTGTTGGGGAAAAATGATGATATTTCAAGAAAAAAGGCTATTTTTGCGGGTCTTTTTCTTTAAATATTGTTTAAGATGTTTTTGTTGCTTAAACAACATTCTATCAGGATATTACAAGTCGAAATATATTAATCTAATTATCAGAAAATGAGTTTTAACATTATTGTTCTTGCTAAGCAAGTACCCGACACACGCAACGTAGGGAAAGATGCAATGAAAGCAGATGGTACGGTAAATCGTGCTGCGCTTCCTGCTATCTATAATCCCGAAGATTTGAACGCGTTGGAACAAGCACTTCGCTTGAAAAGTAAAATTAATGGTGCAACTGTTCACATTCTTACCATGGGACCTGCACGCGCAGCCGAAATTATTCGTGAAAGTATGTATCGTGGTGCCGATGGCGGTTACTTGTTGAGCGGACGAGAATTTGCGGGTTCGGATACCCTTGCTACTTCGTATGCATTGGCTCAAGCCATAAAAAAAATGGGTAAAGTGGATTTGATTGTCTGCGGTCGACAAGCTATTGACGGTGATACAGCACAAGTTGGACCACAAGTTGCAGAAAAACTCGGTTTTCCACAAATTACGTATGCCGAAGAAATTTTAGATGTATCTGACAATAAAATTACCGTAAAACGCCGTCTCGAACGCGGTATAGAAGTTGTAAGGGGATCATTCCCGATGGTTATTACAGTAAATGGTTCTGCACCCGAATGCCGTCCGCGTCATGCAAAACTTACAATGAAATACAAACGCGCTGCCACTCCTACTGAAAAACAGGAAGCCGGAAATGATTATACTGATTTTTATGATACACATTCATATTTAAACATTATAGAATGGGGCGTAAGCGATATAGAACATGATATTCAGTGGCTTGGATTAAGCGGTTCTCCAACCAAAGTAAAACAAATCGAAAATGTGGTATTTACTGCCAAGGAAAGTAAAAGACTTACAGCTTCGGATGTTGAAATAGAAGATCTGATGAAAGAATTAATTGCTAACCACACGATAGGATAATTACCATGAATAATATATTTGTATATTTAGAAATAGAAGATGGCATTGTAGGTGATGTTAGCCTCGAATTGCTTACTAAAGGCCGTAGTTTGGCTAAACAATTGAATTGTAAACTTGAAGCTATTGCTGCCGGACACAAACTGGAAGGCATAGCTGCACAAGTTTTTCCTTACGGAGTGGAAGTACTTTATTTAGCTGATGATAAACGACTTGCACCTTATACTTCTTTACCACACACATCATTACTGGTAAACTTATTTAAAGAAGAAAAACCACAAATTGCATTGATGGGAGCAACTTCCATAGGACGTGATTTAGGACCACGTGTATCCTCAGCTTTATTTAGTGGTTTAACTGCCGACTGTACTTCGCTCGAAATAGGTACATACGAAGATAAAAAGCAAGGCAAAGTTTACGATAAACTACTTTATCAGATTCGTCCTGCTTTTGGTGGTAATATTGTAGCAACAATTGTAAACCCCGACTGTCGTCCGCAAATGGCAACTGTACGTGAAGGTGTAATGAAAAAAGAAATTAAAGATCCAAAATTTGTTGGTAAAACAGTGAAAATGGATATTTCGAAATACCTTGCAGATACAGACTTTGTGATAGAAGTTATCGAACGCCATATTGAGAAATCAAAACTTAACATAAAAGGCTCTCCAATTATTGTTTCGGGAGGTTATGGTGTGGGAAGTGCCGAAAATTTCAAATTGTTGCATGAATTGGCAGCTACTTTGGGAGCTGAGGTTGGTGCTTCACGTGCGGCTGTTGATGCCGGTTTTGCTGAACATGAGCGTCAGATTGGACAAACAGGAACAACCGTTCGTCCTAAATTATATATCGCTTGCGGTATTTCAGGTCAAATCCAACACATTGCCGGAATGCAGGAAAGTGCTATGATTATTGCTATAAACAATGATCCGAAAGCTCCAATTAATCAAATAGCTGATTATGTAATTACCGGAACAGTAGAAGAAGTACTTCCAAAAATGATTAAATACTACAAAAAGAACTCAAAATAATATGAACTTTTTTAACGACAATCCTGCCATAAAATTTCAGCTTTCGCATCCATTGATGCAGAAAATCGTTGCCCTCAAGGAGCGCAATTTTGCTGATAAAGATAAATATGATTATGCATCACGCGATTTTGAAGATGCTATTGATAACTACGAAAAAGTACTTGAAATAATCGGAGAAATTGCCGGTGATATCATTGCTCCAAATGCCGAAAGTGTTGACCACGATGGACCACAGGTTGAAAACAGTCGAGTGATTTATGCTCGCGGAACTCAGGAAAACCATGACGCACTGACTCAGGCCGGTGTTTATGGTATTACTTTACCTCGCCAATACGGTGGTTTGAATTTCCCGTTTGTGGCGTATGTAATGTCGGGCGAAATGGTTGCACGGGCCGATGCCGGTTTTGCAAACATTTGGGGCTTACAGGATTGTGCTGAAACAATTGCTGAATTTGCATCCGACGAAATCAAAGCAGAATTTTTACCACGTGTTTGCGAAGGCGCAACCTGCTCGATGGATTTAACTGAGCCCGATGCCGGTTCAGATTTACAAGCAGTTCAGTTGAAAGCAACTTACAATGAAACTGATGGTATTTGGTACCTCAATGGAGTAAAACGTTTTATCACAAATGGTGATGCTCAGATTAAACTTGTTTTAGCTCGTTCAGAAGATGGCACAAGTGACGGTCGCGGTTTATCTTATTTTGTAGCTGATAACAAACATGACCATACCGTATTGGTTCGTCGTATAGAAAATAAATTAGGCATAAAAGGTTCGCCAACCTGCGAATTAGTTTTCAATAATACACCGGCTAAATTAGTTGGAACACGCCGTATGGGTCTGATTAAATATGTAATGTCTTTAATGAACGGTGCACGTCTTGGTATTGGAGCTCAATCAGTTGGACTCTCGGCAGCTGCTTACAATGAAGCATTGGCTTACGCTCGCGACCGCAAACAATTTGGCAAAGCAATTATCGAATTCCCTGCTGTTTTTGAAATGGTATCAGTTATCAAAGCCAAGCTTGATGCTTCGCGGGCATTACTTTACGAAACAACACGTTTTGTGGATATTTACAAAGCTTATGAAGCAATTGAGGCTGAACGAAAACTGGATGCAGATGAAAAGGCTGAATATAAAGAATATTCCAAATTGGCAGATGCATTAACTCCAATGCTTAAAATGTTTACCAGTGAATATGCTAACCAAAATGCTTATGATTCAATTCAGGTACATGGTGGTTCCGGCTTTATGAAAGATTATGCTTGCGAACGTCATTTCCGAGATGCAAGAATTATGACAATTTATGAAGGAACATCACAATTGCAGGTTGTAGCAGCCATCCGACACGTAACCACAGGAAATTATCTTAAAATTATCCGCGATTACGATAACCAACCTATTAATCCGGAATTTACATCCTTACGCAAACGCTTGCAAATTATGACTAATTTGTATGAAAATGCTGTGATTCGGGTAAATGAAACAAAAAATCAGGAATATCTGGATTTTCAAGCTCGTCGTTTAGTGGAAATGGCAGGGCATATTATAATGAGCTATTTGTTAATTATTGATGCCACGCGAGACACAGAAGATTTGTATCGTAAATCGGCAGAAGTTTACCTGAACTTTGGAGAAGTGGAAGTACGTCGACATGCTGCATTTATCAAAAAATTTGAAGTAGAAGACGTGGATATTTATAAAGTTTAATAAATTCCAAGTTTAAATTTCAGATTTAGTAATAGTCAATTTTTTAGTTGATAATCAACAAAAAAAATCAAATATAATCGGTGAATGGTGAGTGTCTGCTCACCATTCTTTATTTTCAATACTTAAATTCAGTGCCATGAGGGTAAATCTATAAAACTGTTAAATAAACTCTTGAATTCGGTTTTAGTTTAGGGTAAAGATATAAGCATTAAAGAATCTAATAATTCGTTCTTTAATAGATTATTGCTATCGATAATGATTTATTTGCTTTAGCATAAATTAGTAAACACTTTCTAATTTTTTTATAGCAAAAATAATGTTCATAGGATTAAAATTATGATTCTTATTTCATATATTTGTGAACTTTAAAAGTAAAAATAATCAAAATTTGATTTTTAATAGAATGATATTTAGTTTACTCTAAACTTATTTTAAAATTGGAAAACAAAACTAATCTAATACAATTGCCTCTAGCACAAGATCTGAGAGGCTTTATAGGTATATTCGATTCAGGGTATGGCGGGTTAACTATTTTAGATAAAATTCGCAAAGAGTTGCCACAATACGATTACATTTATTTAGGTGATAATGCCCGTACACCTTACGGAACTCGTTCATTTGAAGTAGTTTATAAATATACGCTCGAATGTGTTACTCAACTCTTCAATATGGGTTGTCAATTGATAATAATAGCTTGTAACACTGCTTCGGCTAAAGCGTTACGTACCATCCAACAAAAAGATCTACCATTACTTGACCCAAACCGACGTGTATTAGGTGTTATTCGTCCAACAGTTGAAGCGGTTGTAGAAGTTACGAAATCAAAACACATCGGTCTGCTGGCAACTTTAGGTACAGTTCAATCCAATTCTTATCCACTGGAAATTGCCAAATTAGACGGCGAAATTAAAGTAACATCAGAAGCTTGTCCACTGTGGGTGCCACTTATTGAAAATAACGAACACAATAGCGAAGGTGCCGAATATTTTATAAAAAAAAATGTAGAAAATTTAAATGCTACCGACCCTCAAATTGACACGGTTATACTTGGTTGCACACATTATCCTCTCATTCAGGAAAAAATAAAATACTATTTACCAAAGTCAGTTCAGCTTATTTCACAAGGAGATATTGTTGCTAAAAGCCTGGTAAACTACATCTTGCGCCATCCCGAAATGGCAGCAAAATGCAGTAAAGGGAATACTATTCAATACTTCAGCACAGAATCTGTTGAGAAATTCAGTTCCTCAGCATCTTTATTTTTAAAAGAGGATATTGTAGCTAATCATATTGATTTAGGTTAGACTGCGGCTAAGCTTACTAATAGAATTAACTGAATAAAGAGACATCATTGTTAGAAGATTAAATTCTACAATTTAATTTCAAAGAATACAAAATCCGAAATCCAATATGTATAAAATCCTTTCTGTAAATCCCGGATCTACTTCCACCAAATTCGCTGTATACGAAGACGAAACTTTGATTTGTTTGCATACTTTACGTCATACAGCTGAAGAGTTAAAACCTTTCAAGACTTTATTTGATCAATTTGAATTTCGGAAAAATTTAATGCTTGATTATCTCAAAAACGATGGCATTGATTTATCTGATTTATCGGCAGTAGTGGGTCGTGGTGGCATGGTTCGCCCACTCGAATCAGGTGTTTATAAAGTAAATGACCGCTTAATTGCCGATTTAAAGTCATCGCACACTGCCGAGCATGCAAGTAACCTGGGTGCTGTGTTAGCTCACGAAATTGCTGATGGCATTTCAAATTGTGAAGCCTATATTACCGACCCTATTGTGGTGGACGAATATCAGGATGTGGCTCGTGTTAGTGGTTTGCCTCAGATACCACGCAGATCACTATTTCATGCGCTCAACCACAA
>CAZEEB010000141.1:0-5903 GCA_964511245.1 uncultured Paludibacter sp. | reverse complement strand
TGCGCGTTGTTTCGAAATTTTTCTCTTAGGATGTGCCATCTTAGTTGTTTATTTAATTGTTATCTGTTATGTTTTGTAATCCGTCCCATCTCGGGTCAGTTTGTGTTTCTTCTACTGAAAAATCATCATCTGCATCGTCTTCAAATAATGAACTTGATCCATCTTCATCATCATCCTTTTGACGTGTAATATGTCGTTTAAGCTTGGTAGCCATTGTTTTATTGCATTCGCCTGCTGCATGAACATGCTTAATTGGAATGTTTAAAACAATAAATTCATACAAAAACCAGGCTATGTTAATTGCGCCTTCCGATTCAGGTACAATTACAATTTCATCTTCTTCAGAAAATTTATCGCCTAACTTTACTTGTAGTTTCTCCTTGTATTGTATGGGCTGTTCCATATCGTCCAAACAACGATCACATGGTATAACTACCGTACCTTCGAGTATAAATTGCAATTCAAAAAGTTCTTGTTTTTGCTGTACAATTACCTGAGCTTTTACATTTCCATTTTCAACTTCAGGACTATCAATTTTTTTAAAATATAGTTTGTCTAAAATATATTCAAACTTACGTGTTTCATTCTGTAAGTCCTTTAATACTACATTATATTGTTCAAATTTTGACATTTATTCCTTGAAAATTAAAATCGTGCAAAGGTACGAAAATATGTTCTATTACAAAACAGTTTCGTTTTAATTTTATGTAATTTTATTGAGTTATATTGGTTAATCAACATTAAATCAGCAGTATATGATTTTAATTAAATGTTTCAGCAATTGTGTTTTTAGGTTTGATTGTCTTTTAATATGATTCGAAAAACAGTTCCTACATTCAATTCAGATTGTTTTACAAATATTTTTCCTCCATGATATTCTTCTATTATACGTTTAGCTAGCGATAGTCCTAATCCCCAGCCCCGTTTTTTAGTCGTGAATCCGGGTGTAAATACCAATTTGTATTTACGTTTATCAATACCTTTTCCCGTATCTTTTATATCAATAATTAAATCTTCATTTTTTTTAAAAACATATATATCTATTCTGCCGCTACCATTCATTGCATCAATAGCATTTTTGCATAAATTTTCGATAACCCATTCAAATAGAGGTACATTAAGTCGTATGAATTGTTGTTCTTCTGTAGGAAAATGACATTGAATTGCAACTTTTTGTGAAGTTCTGTTGGACATGTATTGCACAGCATTTTGAAGTGTTTCATTCAAACTTACAATTAACAAATCAGGTTTTGAACCTATCTTGGAAAAGCGTTCGGCAATTATTCCTAATCTATTTACATCTTTTTCCATTTCGTAAATTAATTTATCCTCTTGGTGACGCATTTTTAACAAATCAACCCATGCCAATAAGGATGAAATTGGTGTTCCAAGTTGGTGTGCAGTTTCTTTGGACAGACCAACCCAAACTTGATTTTGCTCTGCTTTTTTTGTGCTTGAAAAAGCAAAAAAAGCAACGAATAAAAAAACTATGATTACAGCAAACTGAACGTATGGAAAATACACTAACTGTTTGAGAAACAATGAATCATCATAATAAATATACTGTATTGTTTTGTCAATTTTAACTTCAATAGGAGCTCTGTTGGCTTTTAATTTTTTAATTTCATTATCATAAAATTTAGGTAGGTCCTTATTTGGTTCTTTAATGTTTAAAGATGATATCATTTTATTGTTTACATCTGTCATAATAATAGGAATGGTTGTATTCCCTGCAATAATCTTCATAGCAATCTCTATGTTAGAATTTTCATTAGTTTCTGAAATTGATTGGTGAATGGCTTCTGCCCAAATTTCCACTTTTTTGCGTTCTTCTTCCGCCAATGAATTGGCAAGTCGATTCGTAAAATAAGTAGAAGCAAGTATAATTCCAGCTGCAATTACTAAAAATGCCAATTTCAACTGACGCGTTATTTCGTATAATTTATTGATATTAAGAGTCATAACTATAAATCGTTTAATTAAGCTTGCTTTTGATTAAAGAAGTTCAAATTTACATAAAATTTTGCGAATTGAATCTAGTAAATGTCAAAAATCTCATCATCAATGCTTTAATTATAAAATTGGCACATTCTTTTTGTTTTTGCAAAGTATGTGAATTTATTAAGTTACAATAAATAATTAAACTCAAAATTTTGACATTTAACGTTTTATTCTTATTTTTGTGAGCAAATTTTAAGTCTGTTTTTGAGTCGCTTATTATTTTTTTTACAATTATATGAATTGGTCAAATTATCACAGTCATAATTTTTTTTGTGATGGACGAAGTTCGATGGAAGAATTTGTTCGTTTTGCAATTTCAAAAAATGTGAAAAAGTATGGATTTTCTTCGCATGCTCCACTCCCGTTTGATACATTTTGGAACATGAAATTGAGTGACTTTGATGATTATATTTCTGAATTTAAACGACTAAACGAAAAGTACAAGGATGAAATTGAACTGTATTTGGGACTAGAAATTGACTATATACACAATTTTAGCGAAATTCAAAATAATATATATCCATGCACGGATTTGAATTATTTGATTGGTTCTATTCATTATCTGGATAAATTGTCAACTGATGATTTTTGGACTATCGATGGAAATTTTAACGATTTCTCGGCTGGTTTAAATCAACTTTACGATGGCGACATCCGCATGGCTGAAGAGCGTTTTTTCGAAATTAGCAAATTTATGCTTCACAAGGGTGGCTTCGACATTATTGGTCATATTGATAAAATAGCGTTAAATGGGTCTAAATGCCAAGGCTTCGACCTAAATGAATCCTGGTATAAAAACCTGATGGGCGAGACTTTGGAATGTGTAAAGCAAACAGGAATAATTGTTGAAATAAACACCAAATCTCTAATTGATAAGGGATTTACCTATCCCAATGAGTGTTTCTTCCCTGTGATAAACGATTTACAAATACCAATTGTTGTTAATTCAGATTGTCATTATCCAACAAGTATTATTGATGGTTTCGAACCTACGTTCAAAAAATTAAAAGAAGTTGGTTTTAAATCGATGAATCAGTTAATCAATGGTTTATGGCAACCGGTAGAATTTAACGAAAAGGGTTTACTTTTCTGATTTTATCGTTTTTTAAAGCAACAAAAAATAAAATTTTGAATACTGTTAAATGGTGTTTGATGATCAATATAGAAACAGTTTAATATTTCAAAATTTTTCTGAAATAAACCAATCATCGATTTTTCAGAATATTGTTTAATCTCTATTCCACTGCATTTTAGAGGTCCTTTTTCGGAGAAAGTACCAATAATCATAATTCCGGACGAACTTAAATTATTTTCTACAGTTTTGCAATATTGATTTATGTCAGTATTTTTAGTTAAGAAATGAAATGTAGCTCTGTCATGCCAGCAATCGTAATTATCGACAGGTACAAAAGTACAAATATCTGAAACTATCCATTTTACATTTTCAGCACGGTTTCCAAGTCGTTTTTTGGCTCTATTTATTGCTGTTTCTGAAATATCAAGCACGGTAATATTTTGATAACCTAAATCCAAAAGATAATCTACCAGAAGGCTATCGCCACCACCAACATCGATAATTTTGGAAGATTTGGAAGCTGTAAATTTTAAAATTAAGTCGAGCGAAGTAACCGGATTTGGTTGATACCAACTGACTTCGGCAAGTTCTTTAGTTTCATAAATGTTTTCCCAATGATTTTTACGTTCAAGGTTTTCCATAGTTTTGTAATTAATTATATATGCAAAATTAGAAATAAAAATGACATTTTTTGTGTTTTTCAAAATCAATAATTTTTAGACAAGCTATACTTTTAATTGTGATTCAGGCAAATATATGCTTACATGGTGCAAGTCTTATTTTAAAACATGATTCCAAAAAAAATTGTGAAATCCAAATGCTATTCGTAAATTTGTAAATCATAAATTATATTTATATGAATTCATTTCTTTATCGAATAGCTCACCGATATTACAGCGAACACAAGGAGTCGATTAGCAATTTCAGTTTTGTATTTCCCAATAGACGAGCCGGGCTTTTCTTTCAACAGTATTTGTCACAAATAGCACAGAAACCTCTTTTTTCACCCAATATTTTAACGATAAATGACTGCTTTTCAAAGGCTTCCAAGTGGCAAATTGCCGATAATTTAAGTAATCTATTTCTGTTATTTCGCATTTTTAAAGAACAAAGTGGAAGTGATGAAACTTTTGATTCTTTTGTATTTTGGGGTGAGATGTTATTGTCCGATTTTGAAGATGTAGAAAAATACCGCGTAGATGCCAAACAGTTATTTACGAATGTAACTGAACTAAAACAAATTGACCAAATTTTCAACGTATTTTCTGAAAAACAATTAGAGGCAATTCGTCAGTTTTGGAGCAATTTTGTTCCGGTAACTGAAGGAAAATCGCAAGCTGAATTTATAGCTACATGGAAATTGCTTTTACCTATATATGAACAGTTTAGATCTGAATTGATAGCTGCAAATACTGCCACCGAAGGTATGATATGCCGTGATATTGTTGACAAATTAAATGCAAAGGAATTAATTCCTGAATTTGAAGGAAAGCAGTATGTGTTTATAGGTTTCAATGCAATGAACCCCTGTGAACGAACTCTAATGAGCGAACTTCAAAAACGGAAACAAGCTGATTTTTATTGGGATTATGAAGCAATAGAATTGCGAGATATTGACAATCCTGCATCAAGATTTTATGCTGAGAACCAACATATATTTCCTTCAAAATACAGCATCGAAGCTGTTGTTGAGAACTTGGCTGATAAGAAAATAGAATTGATAGGCGTACCATCGGCAGTGGGACAAACAAAACAAGTGTATTCCATTTTGAATCAAATCTATCCAACTGAAAATACAAACGTATCTAACAACTGGATAAAAACTGCTGTGGTATTGCCCGACGAAAATTTGTTGATACCCTTGTTGAGTTCTTTGCCTCAACAGATTTCAAAAGTGAATGTGACCATGGGTTATCCATTAAAATCAACACCAATATCCGGTTTGATTGAACATATTTTCGAATTGCAAAAACGGGTGCGGATTTCCGATAATCGAATCTCGTTTTATCATCAAACTGTAAGCAACATTCTAAATCATCAGTATATTTCGTTGTTGTGCAATGACGACAGCAAGAGTTTAACAAATAAAATAAGTTCGAATAACTGGATTTATATTGATGCTAATGAGTTGAATAAAAATGAGTTATTGTCATCAATATTTATTGCGCAAACCGATGTGAATAGTTTTTTATCCTATTTGCTTACTTTGCTTCGTACACTTCAAAATGGCTGGCAGCAAGCTTCGAGTGAATTGACGAATTATCAATTGGAATGTGATTTTTTGTACCAATATTACTTAACCATCAATAGGATGGACGATATAATGAAAGCCAAACCAGTGGATGTGGACTTAAATATGGATACATTGATACGTTTAATCCGACAGTTGACTGCCGGAATCTCCATTCCTTTTGTAGGAGAACCGCTTGATGGATTGCAAATTATGGGTGTGCTGGAAACACGTGGTTTAGATTTTGAGAATTTAATCATCACATCGTTTAACGAAGGCATTTACCCAAAGAAAAGCAACAACAATAGTTTTATACCCTATAATCTTCGACGTGGTTTTGAATTGCCAACCACCGAATATCAAGATGCTATAACCGCCTATAATTTTTATCGATTAATACATCGGGCTAAGTGTATTTTCTTTTTGTATGATTCTCGAACCGAAGGCATGCAAACCGGTGAAGTTAGCCGTTTCTTACATCAGTTAAATTATCATTATGGCGTTGAGATAAGCAAAAAAAATGTATCTTTTGATATCGGATTTGGTAACACTCAAGCCATTCGGATTGAAAAAACTCCTGCTGTAATGCAAAAGTTA
>CAZEEB010000140.1:0-5910 GCA_964511245.1 uncultured Paludibacter sp. | reverse complement strand
ACAGAATGCCTGAAATATCGCCTAAACTTTCAAGCAATTGAACATTAACAACATCTTTGTTTGTTGATATGAGTATGTATATAACCCACAATAAAACCCCCGTCAGCAAAGCTGAAGCTGTTTTATTGATTTTGAGCATACTCTCAAAAACGATGGCCAGATAGCCAATAATGAATGTTAAAATAATTAAGGTCATACTTAATAAACAGCGATTTAGAAAAATTAGCAGTTTAACAGTTATATTGTTAACTTTATAAAAATATCAAACAGATTAAATCTGAAAGCATATTTTCAATTGCTTATTCAATTTTTAACCCACGATATCATATCCGTTGCTTAAGTTAAATAGTTATATGGCCCACACGAGCCACTCAGATTTAGTTGAAAACCATCTTCTTTTTGCTATATCCTACTAATTTTGATTAGCTCTGCCTCTACATTTGAACTGTAAAGAATGGTATTGTTTTATTTCTAAATCACTAAAAAATGAAACAAAAGTAGCAAAAAAAAGCACAAAACAATATCTTTAGATTTTATATAAATTGAGAATTTACTGAATTTTGTAAATAATTTGCTGTTAAAGTTATTATTTTGATATTTTTATCACAAAATTATTTACAATAAGATATATTTTGAGTACTTTTACGGGCTTAAAACCAATAGTTAAAAATAAATGAATAAAATTATCAATAAAGAGTATTTTTCAACTAATGTTGTAAAATTTATAGTAGAAGCTCCATTGATAGCTAAAGCACGTAAAGCTGGGCACTTTGTTATATTAAAAGTTGGAGCAAAAGGTGAACGTATTCCATTAACCATTGCCGATGCTGATTTACAAAAGGGTACCATCACACTTGTAGTTCAAAAAATGGGTGTTTCATCTTCAAAACTATGTGCCCTCGAAGCTGGTGATTATATAACTGATATGGTTGGACCATTAGGTAGGGCAACACATATTGAAAAATTCGGAACTGTAGTTTGTGCTTGTGGAGGCGTAGGAACTGCTCCCATGATGCCAATTGTGGCCGCATTAAAACAAGCCGGAAATCGAGTTATAACTGTTTTGGCAGCACGTAACAAAGATTTGATTATTTTGGAAGATCAAATGCGAAATTTATCGGACGAAGTCATTGTAATGACCGACGATGGTTCATATGGAACACAAGGACTGGTCACCAATGGTGTTGAATCAGTTATTAATCGTGAAAAAGTAGACTTGTGTGTAACCATTGGACCGGCTATCATGATGAAATTTGTGAGCCTACTAACCAAAAAATATGAAGTGCCAACATTGGCTTCGCTCAATACCATTATGGTGGATGGAACCGGAATGTGCGGTGCATGCCGTGTAAGTGTAGGTGGCAAAACTAAATTTGTATGCGTTGATGGACCTGAATTTGATGCACATTTGGTTGACTTTGATGAAATGCTGATGAGGCTAGGTGGATACAAAGATATCGAACGCGAAGAAATGGCAGAATATAATAAGCACTAAATTAACTAATTTCCAATCAAATAAAGATGCTAAATATACCCGAAGATAGAAACGATTCATGGCGCGTAGATTTGCGTGCAGCCATGAAAGCCAAAGAACGTACCGACATTCCCCGTGTTCACATGCCTGAGTTGGATGCTGAATACCGGAGCCATAACCGTGTGGAAGAAGTAAATTTGGGATTGACTGCTGAAATGGCCATTCAGGAAGCAAAACGCTGCTTGGATTGTGCTAACCCAAGCTGTATGGAGGGATGTCCGGTAGGAATTTATATCCCTAAATTTATCAAAAACATTGAACGTGGCGAATTCCTGGAAGCTGCCAAAACCTTGAAGGAAACTTCGGCTTTGCCGGCAGTTTGTGGTCGGGTTTGTCCGCAGGAAAAGCAATGTGAAGAACGCTGTGTTCACCTGAAAATGAAAAAAGAATCTGTTGCTATTGGTCATTTAGAGCGTTTTGCCGCTGATTATGAGCGCGAAAGCGGTAATATCTCAGTACCTGTAACTGCGCCGGCTAACAATATAAAAATTGCTGCGGTAGGTTCAGGTCCCGCCGGACTGGCTTTTGCCGGCGATATGGCAAAACTGGGTTACGATGTGGTGGTATTCGAAGCATTGCACGAAATTGGCGGTGTTTTGAAATACGGTATTCCTGAATTTCGTTTGCCAAACGAAATTGTGGATGTTGAAATTCAAAATCTTCAGGCTATGGGAGTTCATTTTATAACCAATTGCATTGTGGGTAAAACCATTACTATCAAAGATCTTGAAGATGATGGGTTTAAAGGAATTTTTGTGGCAAGCGGTGCCGGACTTCCGCGTTTTATGAATATCAAAGGTGAAAATTTGGTGGGTGTAATGTCGTCGAACGAATATTTGACTCGTGTAAACTTAATGGATGCTGCCAGCGAAGATTCGGATACTCCGGTTTTTAAGGGTAAGAAAGTAGCCATTATCGGTGGTGGAAATACAGCTATGGATTCGGTTCGTACTGCCCGTCGACTGGGTGCTGAGCGTGCCATGATTGTGTATCGCCGTTCAGAAAGCGAAATGCCTGCCCGCTTGGAAGAGGTAAAACATGCAAAAGAAGAAGGAATTGAATTTTGGACATTGCATAACCCAATTGAATATATAGGTAACGAACAAGGACGCGTAACTCACATGTTATTGCAAGTAATGACCTTGGGCGAACCGGACGAATCTGGTCGTCGTTCACCGATCGAAATACCCGGCAAAACAGAACTTGTGGAAGTAGACGAAGTAGTGGTTAGCGTAGGTGTTTCACCTAATCCGCTTATTCCTCAATCAGTAGAAGGACTTGAAGTTACTAAGTGGGGAACAGTAGTTGTAAACAAAGACACCATGCAATCGGCAGTTCCAATTATATTTGCCGGTGGCGATATTGTTCGCGGTGGTGCAACGGTAATTCTTGCAATGGGAGATGGGCGCAGGGCTGCGAAAGCAATGGATGAATGGATAAATTCTAATAATTAAACGGTTTGATATATATTAAAAAATGAGGCTGTTTCAATTTCTATATTGAGATAGCCTCTTTTCATTTGAGTATGCAAAAGATCTATTATACTTAATATGCAATATGGAAAGTCTCAGACAAATTCTTCTTTTCAACCCACTTTTCTGAGAGTGAAACTACTTGTTGCTAGTGTAAATTGACTTTTTTTGATTGATAAATGCTTGATAGTGATTTTTTTGTGCTTTGTTCCAAAAAAAGTAACCCAAATTTTTTAAAATCATATTTTAATATCATCAAATATCAACAAAGAATTTAAAAAGAGGAAAAATTTTCTTGACGAATTTTTGGAAAGCCTAGCTATGTTCAAAA
Organism: uncultured Paludibacter sp.; assembly: GCA_964511245.1. Lineage (GTDB taxonomy): Bacteria > Bacteroidota > Bacteroidia > Bacteroidales > Paludibacteraceae > Paludibacter. The sequence continues at coordinate 2,573 of CAZEEB010000140.1, read as the reverse complement.
TACGTTATGATATTTATCAATTCACTTGAAATTCAAGATTAAAGAAAATTTATCACACATTTTTTTTCATTTGAGTCTTTTTTTTTAATTTTCAATTGTTATATCAAAACAAATAATTACTTTTGAAAACACAATTAAAAAAGAATAAAGCCATGAAAAAATTAAAACTTCTATTTTCTGCTTTAGTTATAAGTGTTTTTAGTTTTTCACAGTCATCAAATACCTTGTTTAATAGGGGTGTTGAGAAATACTACAGTCAAGATTACAAAGGAGCTGTGGAAGATTACAACAAATCCATAGAGCTAAATCCAAAGGTTGCTAAAACCTATGTAAGTCGTGGAATAGCAAAGTATTATCTGGGCGATTATAGCGGTGCAATTGCCGATCAAAAGAAAGCACTTGAACTAAATCCAAATTACGGCGATGCTTATTTTAATATAGCTGATTGCAAATATAATATGCAGGATTATAAAGGTGCAATTTCTGATTATAGTAAAGCGTATGAATTAAATCCAAAAGATGTGATGGCTATAGTAAGTAGAGGGCTTACTAAGCAATATATTAAAGATTATAAAGCGGCAATCGAAGATTTTTCTCTCGCAATAAAAATTCAACCCGATTTGGCCGACGCCTATATTGATCGTGGAATAGCAAAGTATTATCTCGAAGATTATAAAGATGCCATAGTTGATTATAGTAAAGCCATTTCGATTCAATCAACATCCAATGCGTATTTTAACCGTGGAAATGCAAAAGATGCAATGAAAGACTTTAAAGGTGCCATGTCTGATTACAATCGGGCCATTGAAATTAATCCTAAAAATTCGAAAGCATTTCACAATAGAGGCTTAACCAGAGTTGAGATGCATGACGAAAAATCGGGAATTGATGACTTTAACAAAGCTATTGAGCTGAATCCAAGGTATAGTGATGCGTATTTTAACAGAGGAGTTACACGAATGGCAATAAACCAAAAAGAAAGCGGCTGCATGGATTTAATGAAAGCCCAAGAATTAGGCCAAATTAAAGCGAAGGCTGCAATTCAAAAATACTGTTTATAAGCAATGTATCTAAATTTTTTTGATAAATTATTGAATCGAAACTCCAATCAGATTACCAATTCCGAATGTAATAGCTGCAGCAATTAATCCAAAAACTACCATTCTGAAACCTGAAAACCAAAGATTTTTTCCTGTAAATAATGTTATTGCTGCTCCAATTAGAAAAAGTCCGGTTGCACTCGAAATAACACTAATTACAATGGCATGTGTGCCTGTAAGAAAAATAAATGGAATGAGTGGAATAATACCTCCAACCATAAACAGTAAAAACGAATAAACAGCGGCTTCCATTGCCGAACCTTTCAGTTCATCGGTATTAATTCCAAGTTCTTCTTTTACAAGTACTTCGTGAGCATGCTTTTTATCTTTCATTATCTCGGTTGCCATCGAAAAGGCTTGCTCTTCGGCTATTCCTTTTGCCACATAAATTAGTGCAAGTTCACGCAATTCGCCTTCCGGGTTCACTTCCAGTTCTTCCATTTCAATAGCCATTTGGTTTTCGTACAATTCCTGTGAACTTTTAACCGAAATCCATTCGCCCAATGCCATTGATAATGCTCCGGCAAGTAAACCGGCCACACCTGCCAGCAAAACGCTGTGATTTCCACCCGTAGCGCCTGCCACACCCATTACAAGACTAAAAACTGAAAGTAATCCATCATTTCCGCCTAGAACAGCAGCCCGGATAGCATTTCCACCTACTGAGCGATGTTTTTTTTCAAATTTGGCATGTTGTGCTCCACTTATATTCTTATCTCTTTCCAAAATTGACCAGAGAATTTTTACATGATTGGTTTCTGAACCCGTAATTTCAAGCTTATTTTTTTCTTTGGTTTTAATTACGGCATTGGATAAACCTTTTTCGGTATCCATCAATGCACCCAGCACATAATCATAACTAAATATTTTGCCAATCAAATTCAGTGTTAAGGCCCGCCACGAAGGTTGTATCAGATTGTCAGTCGGAATATTGATTTTTTTAGCAAATGCTTCAGCATGACTTTGTTCTATCTCGCTCATTTGCCTGAAAACATTGGCTACGTTTGCATCCGATTCGTTTTCTGCAAGTTTCCGATAGAGATAACAGGCATCTATTTCGGTTTGAATACTTTTATTTTTCATTCAAGTTCTATTTTTTGTCAAAAGTAAAAAAAATATCGGAATGATACAAAAACAGAGTGTCTTTTTGGACACCCTCATTTTGTTTGTAATCACCTAATCCCATTCGGGGTTATCCGTGGGTGCAACCCGAGGAGAAGGAGGAGAAGAAATGAGGACCTTAAGGTTGAAACGTCTGCTAAAACAAAATACACATCAAATACTCCATTGACGGCTTCACATTGTATGAGACCGTCAATTTTGTTTAGGGTTACACCTAATCCCGAAGGGATTGAACCTGCCTGTTTCAGGTATGATTAACCACCGCTGCACACGCTGTTAAATTAATTTTATTAGCTAATAAATTCCTGAAAATTATCCGGTGTGATGGTTTCAAATTTTGCAGATGGGTAT
>CAZEEB010000139.1:0-5963 GCA_964511245.1 uncultured Paludibacter sp. | reverse complement strand
TACCTTCGACACCCTGAGCAAGGAGTAAAGGGAATTTCACAGGAAGTGCAACCGGCTCTTTATTGCGACCATCGTAAGACGAGCGCCATTCGGTGGTTTTAGGATTGAAAACTGTTTCGAGCGCAAACTTTGAAAGACGTGCTTCGATATAACGCGGAGCAGCAGCACCATCGCCGGTAAGTATATTTCCCCAGTTTCCCTGACAGTCGATAAGCAAATCTTTTTGTCCGAGTTGTACCAACGCATCGCCAATAGACGCATCGCCGTGTGGGTGAAACTGCATGGTGTGACCCACTATGTTGGCCACTTTGTTGTAACGACCATCGTCCAAGCGTTTCATGGAATGAAGAATACGACGTTGAACGGGCTTCAAACCATCGTAAATATCGGGTACGGCACGCTCCAGAATTACATACGATGCATAATCCAGAAACCAGTTCTGATACATACCCGAGAGGTGATGCTTCACCGCATCGTCGGTAATTTTGGGTACTTTATAATTTGAATGCGCAGCAGAATCAGCCTCAACAACGATTTCATCGGCTGCGCCTGTGGTTTCGTTCTCTTCGTTTTCCGCTTCAATAATTTCGTCTGTGCTCATTGTTAAGTTACAAAAAATTAGTTACGAGTTACAAGGTTTAAATTGATAAAATGATAATAATCAGCAAGATTAATTCATATAAACCTATTATTACCACAGTATTTTTCAATTTCAATCCACAAAAATACAAAAAAAACAGTAACTTTGCACCTCTTTATGAATGACATTTATTCAAATTAATCACTTTGATAAATCTGCTTGACTTGTAACTAAAATCTCGTAACAATATATATGGCTTCACAAGAAGATGTTTTTAAAAAATTAATAGCTCATTGTAAAGAATACGGTTTCGTATTTCCTTCGAGCGAAATTTACGACGGACTGAGTGCCGTTTATGACTACGGTCAGAATGGTGTTGAACTGAAAAACAATATCAAAAAGTATTGGTGGGACAGCATGGTATTGCTCAACGAAAATGTGGTAGGTATAGATGCTGCCATTTTTATGCACCCAACCACATGGAAAGCTTCAGGCCACGTAGATGCATTTAACGATCCATTGATTGACAACAAAGACAGTAAAAAGCGCTATCGTGCCGATGTGTTGATTGAAGAATTGCTCGCCAAATACGACGACAAAATCAATAAAGAAGTTGAAAAAGCGGCTAAACGTTTTGGCGAAAGCTTCGACGAAACCGTTTTCCGTTCCACCAACGAACGGGTGTTGGAAAATCAAGCCAAACGAAACGAAATTCACAGTCGATTTGTAAAAGCTCTCAACGATTCGGATTTAGTCGAACTGAAAGCCATTATTGAAGATTACGAAGTGGTTTGTCCTATCAGTGGCACTCGTAACTGGACCGATGTACGACAGTTTAACCTCATGTTTTCTACCGAAATGGGTTCAACGGCTGATGGAGCCATGAAAATCTACCTTCGCCCTGAAACGGCTCAGGGAATTTTTGTGAACTTCCTCAATGTGCAGAAAACCGGACGCATGAAAATTCCATTCGGTATAGCTCAAATTGGAAAAGCATTTAGAAATGAAATAGTTGCTCGTCAATTCATCTTCCGTATGCGTGAATTCGAACAAATGGAAATGCAGTTTTTTGTTCGTCCTGGTGAAGAAATGAAATGGTTTGAACATTGGAAAGAATTCCGCCTAAAATGGCACAAAGCCCTTGGTCTAGGCGACCATAAATATCGCTTCCACGACCACGACAAGCTGGCTCATTATGCCAATGCTGCTACCGATATTGAGTTTGAAATGCCGTTTGGATTTAAAGAAGTAGAGGGAATTCACTCGCGTACCGACTTTGATTTAAGTAGTCATGAGAAATTTTCCGGTAAAAACATCAAGTATTTCGACCCAGAATTGAATCAATCTTATGTACCTTACGTAATTGAGACCTCGATTGGAGTTGATCGTACATTCCTTTCTATTATGGCAGCTTCATATAACGAAGAAACCCTCGAAGGTGGCGATACACGCGTGGTATTGAACTTGCCTCCGGTCCTTGCTCCCATAAAGGCGGCTATTTTACCATTGCTAAAAAAAGATGGTTTGCCTGAGAAAGCCCGTGAAATTATGGATAATCTCAAGTTTGATTTCAAATGTGGATATGATGAAAAAGATTCAATTGGAAAACGATATCGCCGTCAGGATGCTGTTGGAACCCCATTTTGTATAACGGTTGACCATGATACCCTGAATGACAATTGTGTAACTATTCGCCATCGCGACACTATGACTCAAGAACGCGTTTCTGTTGCCGATTTGCAAAAAATAATTGCTGATGCAGTAAACATGAAAAACTTATTCCAAAAAATTGTAAACTAATTTAGTTTTAGAATATTTTAAATATAAGAAAACACAGTAAAAATGTAGTTTTTCCGTCTTAGAAATACTATCTATTTGTATTAATATTAACAGTTGACAGTGATTTATATTACTTTCAACTGTTTTTTTTATTTTTAAAGCAATAATAATTTGAATTAATCTTGTAATAATTACTATTTTAATTTTTCAACACTTGTTTTTCGCGATAAAATTGAGGCATATAAATTAAATAAAAATTAATTTGTAAGCCTTAAATGTTATAGTATGCAAATTTATTTTGTTAATAAATTCATTTGTATGCCTGTATTTTGAACTTGATATTTATTTAGTTTTTAATTGTTTGTGATTTTGTAATAATTTATTCTACAACCATCAATAGTATTGTTTTTTTTATGTCATTATTTATTTTTTTAATGCTTAAAAACCGCTGATTTATACTCTTTTTTGATAAATTGCTGGGATTGATGCTGTTTTTTCTCTGAAATTAAACAATAAACATCTACCGTAATTAATACTACAATAAAAGCTAAATATACTACAATAGTCTATATATCAGTGAATTAAAAAATATCACATATATTTGTATCGTAATAATTCAATTAAAATAATACAAATAATTAATCCTATTTATTTACTTTTAAATTTATATAGTATGAAAACAAATTACATTAAACAGCTGCTTGTAACTGCCACATTATTTACTTGTATGTTACAAGGATTTTCGCAAATATCCGGAACTCGTATCGATGTTCAGGGAGCGTATTTCTCAGACCAAATGTGGGTTTTTTCTGTTCCTACATGTACTCGATATTTTGACAATGGTTGGGATGGTTATAAAATGCTTGGAACTTCACAAGCTCCCCAAATTTATGCTGTTGAACCTGATGGTAATTACCAGGTAGATGCTGTACCTAATTTCAATGATACCTACATTTCATTTATTGCCGGGGTAGATACTTCTTATACTCTTACATTTACTAATCAGGACTTAGCTTTGGGATATCAAACATTATATTTGATAGATTCAGTAGCAAATAAAACAGTAGATATATTTACTACAGGAACTCAATACAGCTTTACAGCTTCAAATTTAACTCCCATAAAACGATTTAAAATTGTTACAACGCTTCCTGTTGTAGTTGTTCCAACTCCCGTTGTTACACCCGATCCAGTTGTTACAGTTACACCGGTAACTCCAACCCCGGTTGTAACACCAACCCCTACACCAGACCCTGTAGTTGTACCAGTAACTCCACCAACAGTAAATACTGATAGTAAAAAACCAAAAGAAGATAAAGATGATAAGGATAAAAAGGATAAAAAATTAAAAATATACAATTCGAACAAAATAATTATTGTAGAAAATCCGGGCAAAAAAGGCAAGATGAAAATATGCAATGCAACAACAGGTAAGACACTAAAAAATGTAGAATTTAATGAAAATGCTAAAACAACAATTATAGCCGATGTACCTTCGGGAACATATATTTTAAATGGAACAACAAATACAGAGTCTGTTTCGACAGTTGTAATGATTCGTTAGTGATTGATAGAAAGATAGATAGATTAGTAATCAAGAATAGGTGTTAGTTTTTTTAGTTTGCGGAAAATGCAGTAATTTATATTACTGCATTTTTTTTTGATAATTTGGTGCTAAAAATATAACTCATTACACTATTGTTTTCTTAAATCAGCGGGATATATAATTTCTCGGGGCTCAATCGGGAAAGTTATATATATAAATCTCAAATTATTAATCACATTTATTCTTTATCTGTGATAAATAACATTTGCAAATTAAACATGTTAAATTAAAATATGTATTTAAAAACAATAGTATTCTTAAAATTATTAAAATATATACAATACGATCACTTTAATGATAGGTTTTGCTAAATATATAACAGTTATTAGTTAATTATATGTTAATATAATGTTATATAATGTTTTTATTAATTAATATTGAATTTTATTTAACGTTGAATCACAATAAGTAGTTATTTTTGCCGTATATTTGACACGATTATGAAACGAAGAACAATTTGGATTTTGATAGTATTTATGTTAGTAACATTTGTGGGGCTTATTGCTCTGCAGGCTCGTTATGTAAGGATAAATGCCGAAATGATTGAAAATCAGTTTAACGAAAGCGTTCAACGAAGTTTATTTCAAACTGTAAGTTTGGTTGAAGAGAACGAAGCATTGGAATATTTGGGGCAAACTTTGGAAGGAATAGACTATAACGAAAACAAGAATAAAGTATTAAGCCTGGAAGCCCAAAATATCAAACTTAAAAGTAATATTGACAGCATGGCCGAAAACCTAAAACTAACTTCGGAACAAAAAAATCGACCATCAATTCGCTTATCAACCCGACACGGCAAAGCTACTATTGAAGAAACATCCCAGTATTTACAGGAAAAATTCAAACAAAATTTTTCACGTTCAAAAACAATACTTGACCAGGCAGTATTCAGATGGATGAAGGAAATTGACAAAAAAGAAATAAGTGAGCGAGTTAATTTTGAGGAACTTAACGGCATTCTTGAAAAAGTATTAATCAACAATGGAGTCATTTTGCCGTTTAGTTATTCAGTTGTTGATGCTCAAGGCAAAGTGATTTATCAATGTCACAAAGATTTACATCAAACTAATCAAAATGCACACAATAACATATATATTCAAAGGTTTTTCCCTCTTGAAGAATCGAGCCGAACTGCGTATTTGCAAGTTGAATTTCCAACAAAGCAAAATTACATCTTAAATTCTATGAACCTTCTCTTGCCATCCATTGGACTTATAGCTTTGGTTTTGGGGGTATTTATTGTTGCAATCATTATTATTTTCAGACAAAAACAGCTGAATAACATGAAGAATGATTTTGTAAACAATATGACACACGAGTTTAAAACCCCAATTTCGTCGATTTCGCTTGCTTCACAGATGCTACAGGATCCTGGTGTGGGTAAAACGCCCGAGACACTTAAACACATTTCGAATGTAATAAGGGATGAAACCAAACGATTGAGTTTTCAGGTGGAAAAAGTGTTGCAAATGGCTATTTTTGAAAAAGATAATTCCATGTTGAAATTAAATGAAATGCGAATAAATTCTCTTATTTCAGACATTATCAGCAATTTTTCCCTTAAAGTTACCAGTAAAGGTGGAAAAATTACTTCAAATCTGAAAGCTGGTTACGATGTGGCATTGATAGATGAAGTGCATTTTACCAATGTAATTTTCAACTTAATGGATAATGCCTTGAAATATACAGATAAACCCTTGTTACTGACCATTGAAACCTGGAATGATAAGAATAATTTATTGATAAGCATTGAAGATAATGGAATAGGTATTCATAAAGATGATTTGAAACGCGTTTTCGAAAAATTCTACCGTGTATCAACCGGTAATTTACACAACGTCAAAGGTTTTGGGCTGGGACTTGCTTATGTAAAAAAAATAATTACAGAACATAGAGGCTCTATCAAAGTAGAAAGTGAACTAAATATTGGAACTAAATTTACAATTACAATACCAACTTTAAAAAATTAACATTATGACAGACGAAAAAGTAAAAATT
>CAZEEB010000138.1:0-5967 GCA_964511245.1 uncultured Paludibacter sp. | reverse complement strand
TATGAAAGTAGAGCGGACAAACTGCTGACAATTATGGAAATAGCTAAGACAAATTTATTAAATCGTTACCTAATATTGAGGAAGAAAAACAGGTAATGAATTGGTAACGATTTATTGGCTTTTAAAGGTTGAAAAGTGGCTTTTACTGACTTAGTATAAAAAGAAAAAACCACTCCAAATCAATGATTTAGAATGGTTTGTCTTGTTATTGACTGAAACTGTCGTTTCATTTCGTGACCCAGGAGGGGTTCGAACCCTCGACCCACAGATTAAGAGTCTGTTGCTCTACCAGCTGAGCTACTAAGTCATTTTTTTATATTTTCAAAATCTTCTGCAAAGTTAATCAAAAATTCAGTTGAGTTTCAAATTACTCAGAAAAAGTTTGTTTTTTATTTCCTTCAGGGCGACATACCACTACAGTAATGTGAAAACACGATTGATGACGTTCCCTTACTGCAAGTAATTTACATTCCTGTCTCAATTCGATTAAAACTTTTGTTAAGGCTTGAATAGCATCGTAACTAGGTTCAATCGTGTCGTTTTGAATATTGTAAAAGTTTTTATAGGATATATCAACCGTAGTACCATACAAATGTGCTGAATGACTAGTGGCATTTCCATTTCGATGGCTTAACCGGGTTTGTCCTTCTTCAGTTCGAAGCAACGATGTTATTCGAAAGCGATATAATGGTTTCTTTTTATCAGCAAGCTTTTTTTGAAATCGAAACCCAATTTCGTTTAACAAATCTACGGCTTCCGGAATAAGATATGGTTGTGAATGAGTTAATGATTTTAACTGATAAAAATTATTTTCTGTTACTTCTACCAACACCCATTTGTGTTTCAAACTGTCAATTTTAATAAAGAATTCATCATTTGTGACAAATGGTTTTTTGAGTCCGTTTTTTAATGCATGTACCAATTGTACTTCATTCGGGTCATTTAGTTTGCTACTTGGAAGTATGGGTGCATTTGCAAATTTAATATGGTCGCATTCAGATATATAATGAATTTTTTCATTCTTTGGCAAGATCTTGTTTTTTAATAATAAATAAAATGTTGATATTAGAATTGGTATTATAATTATCCAAAAAATCGGGTTTTTAAGTACAGTTTTTTTTTTCTTTAGTCTTCTGTATTTGTACATTTCAATTTTGTTTTATTTATGCAAAGTTAAGCTTTCAAACTGTTTAAGCCAATAGAATACTACAAAAAGTTATCAACAATTATTGCTAACACACAGTATTTCAAATAGTTTATATCAGTTTTCTTTGATTTTGAAAAATTGAAGTGGCATTAATTCTTCAATTCAAAACAATTGGCTAACTTTGCACTTCAAAAATAAATATTTTTAATTAAATTAATTGATAAATGAAACCAACATTATTTGTACTTGCAGCTGGAATGGGTAGTCGTTATGGAGGATTAAAACAATTGGACGGATTAGGGCCAAATGGCGAAACCATCATGGATTATTCAATTTACGATGCCATACGAGCTGGATTTGGAAAAATCGTTTTTGTTATTCGAAATAGTTTTGAAAGCGATTTCAAGAGTATAGTAATTGACAAATTTAAAAATCTGATTGATACCGAAATTGTATTTCAGGAACTAAATAAAGTACCTGAAGGTTCGCAATATAATCCTGAACGTGAAAAACCTTGGGGAACAAATCACGCAGTATTGATGGGAAAAGATGCAATTCATGAACCTTTTGCAGTTATAAATGCTGATGATTTTTATGGTAAAGAATCATTTGCAATCTTGGCTGATTTTCTTAGCAATGCCTATGAAAAACAAAACGAATACTGTATGGTTGGTTATCATGTAGGGAATACTCTATCCGAAAGTGGTGCTGTGAGTCGTGGAGTTTGTGTAGTAGATGAAAATCAATTATTACAAAATGTTGTTGAACGTACTCATATTGAAGAAAAAGCAGGATCAATTATCTACATCGACGAAAACGGAGAAGAGGTAGCATTAAGCCCCAATACTCCTGTTTCTATGAATATGTGGGGTTTTACACCCGATTATTTTGATTATTCATTAGAGTTTTTTAAAGATTTTTTGACAGAAAATGGTCAGAAATTGAAATCAGAATTTTATATTCCATTGGCAGTTAATAATCTAATTGTTCAGAAAAAAGCAACTTGCAAAGTACTTGATACTCCTTCCAAATGGTTTGGAGTTACCTACGCTGAGGATCGTCCACAAGTGGTACTTAAAATAAATGAATTGATTCGAAAAGGAGTTTATCCTGAAAAACTTTTCAAATAATATCTTTGTATATTTTTTAGTTTGAAATAAATAATTAATTAAGCTATGGCAAAAATTTTAGTTACAGGAGGTACTGGTTATATTGGTTCTCATACAGTTGTTGAACTTCAAAACGTTGGTTATGAAGTTGTTATTGTAGATAATTTATCAAATTCAAATATTGATGTTCTTAATGGTATTGAAAAAATAACAGGTATTCGTCCAGCTTTTGAAAATGTAGATTGTGTTGATTATGTGAGTATGGATCGGCTTTTCGAAAAATACAAAGATATTGAAGCAATAATCCATTTTGCAGCTTATAAAGCTGTCGGCGAGTCAGTTGAAAAACCACTTTTGTATTATAGAAATAATCTTGTATCATTAATTAATCTTTTACAATTAATGCCGATACACAAAGTGAATAATATTGTTTTTTCATCTTCTTGTACCGTATATGGACAGCCCGATATTTTGCCTGTAACCGAAAATGCTCCTATAAAATTTGCGGCTTCACCTTATGGAAATACCAAGCAAATAGGGGAAGAAATTATTCATGATACAATTCATGCAAATCCAACTTACAAGAGTATAATTCTTCGGTATTTTAATCCTATTGGAGCACATGCATCTGCCGAAATTGGAGAACTACCAAATGGAGTTCCAAATAATTTATTGCCATTTGTAACTCAAACTGCAATTGGATTACGCAAACAACTTCAAGTTTTTGGTAACGACTATAATACACCGGATGGTTCATGTATTCGGGATTATATACATGTGGTTGACTTGGCAAAAGCACATGTTATAGCAGTGCAACGTATGTTGAATAATCAATCTAAAGCACGAGTTGAAACCTTTAATTTAGGTACAGGTAGAGGTCTGTCTGTGTTGGAAATTATAGAGACTTTTGAAAAAGTAAATGCGGTTAAAGTTCCATATCGAATTGTAGCCCGACGAGAAGGCGACATAGAAAAAGTTTGGGCCGACCCTAGTTTTGCCAACGATGTACTTGGATGGACAGCTGCCGAAACTGTTGAAGAAACACTACGTAGCGCATGGGTATGGGAACAAAATCTTGCAAAACGGACGAAAGTAGAATAATATACTTACAAGTAAAAATCTAAAATAAACAATTAATAATTCTGTAAAATTCGAACTATTAATTGTTTGTTTATTTTAATTAATTTATATGCTCTATCCTTTAAAATTTAGCCCTATTCTCAAAGATAAAATTTGGGGAGGTAAAAAATTAAAAACTAAATTTGCTAAATCGGCTAATTCAGATCAGTTGGGTGAAAGTTGGGAGTTGTCAGGCTATGAGGGCGATGAATCTGTTGTATCTAATGGATTCTTGGCTGGTAACAATCTTTCGGAGCTAATAGAAGTATACATGGGTGAACTTATTGGCGACAAAATTTACGAACAATATGGTTTGTCCTTTCCCCTACTTTTCAAACTTATTGATGCAAATGAAAATCTTTCGATACAAGTGCACCCTGGCGATGAAGTGGCAGCCGAAAGACATAATTCGTATGGAAAAACAGAAATGTGGTATGTTGTTGATGCGGATAAAGATGCAGAGTTAATCATTGGATTTAACGAAGATTGTACTCCTGAAATGTATCTTGAAGCGTTGCAAATGGGTAAAGTTGAAAATCTTTTACAAAAAGTTCCGGTTACAAAGGGCGATGTGTTTTTTATTCCGGCAGGTTTGGTTCATGCCATTGGCAAAGGTGTGGTTGTAGCAGAGATTCAACAAAGTAGTGATATTACATACCGAATATTCGACTATAAACGAACTGATAATGAAGGTAATGAACGCGAATTGCATACAGATCAGGCTCTAGGAGTGATTAACTTTTCAGCATCAAAAGAACCCAAAACCGTTTATCAACCTAAATTAAATGAAATTTGTAATTTAGTTGATTGTGAATATTTTAGCACAAACCTTTTAAAATTTGATACTGCACTTACACGAAATTATGGTACGTTAGATACTTTTGTGGCGTATATGTGTTTGGAGGGTAGTATGATAATTGAATTTGAAGATGAAAAAACCATTGTAAATCAGGGTGATACGGTTCTTGTTCCGGCATGCATTAATGAATTGGGATTAGTTCCTGAATCACAGGTTACTCTCTTAGAAGTTTATATTGCATAGTTAATAAAATATGCAATATAAAAATAATTTGTTTAAATTTTTATTCTTGTGCCAATAAATAAGTCTTTTTGCCATTCATTTGTCATTGAATTGTAAATCAAGTAATTGCTGACCTCGTAACGCATATACATTGATATTTGTTTGCTTAAACTAAAACTTAATTCCGGCATCAAAGTTAAACCTATTCCATTGCTATAAAGACGGGACCAACATGCCACATTCATTTCAACTAAATTGTATTTTAACTCGAAATTAAGACTTAATATTGGTGTAATTCCACTTTTTACATCCGATCTTAAATCTTTAGTTAATCTGATTTGAGATTCCATACCTAATCCTGCAGAAACATGAATGTTATGTACGTTGATTGGAATCTGATATTCGGCTAATAAACTCAAATCATAAGCACTGTTACTGTAAATAAAAAGTGTTCCATAGGATCTTAGCCTTACTGACATATCTACTTCAAAAGGGCTTAAGGTTGAAAAACTATATTTTATATTGGTTATTGGATACAAATATTTGTTTCTTAAACTTCCTATATCGAAGTATAAATAGGAAGAATTGTATTGATTTAAGTCTTGTGAGAAACTATGTGAAGTTAAAATTATGAGCGTAGTTAGAAAAATATTTCTTTTCATGGACTTACTTCATTAAGTGATGAACCTATCTTAATTTCGTCGAAATAAATTACATTAATCGTTGTAGGCCTATTACTGCCTCTATATTGGCCAAATTTAAAATAATTTCCGGAACGATTATAAAGGTTTGATTTGTAGAATTTATAATCTAATCCATTAAATTCAGTTAGATGACGATTATTTATCCATGCTTCAACAAATCCGGTTGAGTCGTCGCTCCAATAGATTCTAAATATTAGGTCGTACCATTTATTTTTTTGTATTATTTCAGGGTTACAAATTCGAAACGTTTCAGTTGATGAAAATGTATTTGTATTCATTTTTAACTCCAAAGTGCTATTAACATAAGCTAAGGCAAGGGGTGGAGGAGACCCATGTAAAACAGGTATTGAATTCCAAACTTCTCCTTTATAAAAATCTGGTAAATCTTGCCACTGACAAATTATATTATATTGATTATCAGTATACGTACTGTCTATTAAGACACTAAACCCATAAAATACCTCAGTTTTAAATTTTGCACAGTTGTAAATTGCCAATTCAGATCTATATCCGTTATAGATATAATCGTTTGTTAACAAAATATTTTTAAGGGCAAAATTCCCTTTTCTTACAGGAAATTTAACGATTTTGGTATTTAGTGATGTATCCTTTACCAAGCTATAATAACCATCGATTTTACCCGATTCAAAATTCCCATTAAAGTGTATAAATGGTTGATTGCTTTCCACAGTGGGAACTTCAGAGCATCCCATAAAGGGTATAATAAGTGTAATTATTTTCCAGATTGTATTTCCCATTATGTAATTTAATAGATTGTTGTTTTTCTTGATTGCTAAAAAATACAAATCCAAATAATTATGCAAATATAATCTAATATGAATAAAAATCGATAAATACAATTTTTAG
>CAZEEB010000137.1:0-6006 GCA_964511245.1 uncultured Paludibacter sp. | reverse complement strand
AAAAATCTATTTTAATGAGTAAAACCGATAAATTTATGCGCAAAGCAATCGCTTTGTCCATTGAAAATATAAAAAATGGAGGTGGTCCTTTCGGAGCAATAATTGTTAAGAACGACAAAATAATTTCTACTGCTGTAAATCGCGTTACGGCTCATACCGACCCCACAGCCCATGCCGAAGTGAATGCCATACGGAAAGCGTGTCGGAAATTAAAAACTTATGATTTAAGTGGATGTGAAATTTACAGTTCGTGCGAACCTTGCCCTATGTGTCTGGGAGCTATATATTGGGCTCATTTGGATAAAATATATTACGGAAACACAAAAAAAGATGCTAAAAATATTGGTTTTGATGATTCGTTTATTTACGACGAGATTGAACTTAAACCCGAAAATAGAAAAGTAAAAACCATGCAGTTGTTGCCCCAGGAAGCCATAATAGCTTTTGAAAATTGGGCAAATGCTGATGATAAAATTGAATATTGATTCTTACTGATTTTCAACAACTTTACAGCCTGCATCCACAAGTTAAAAAACTTGAAAACTGGCTTATTTCCTCCGAACTTAATTTGAAAATTTCCGGTTTGAGTGGTTCTTCGTATGCCCTTGTAATAGCTTCTATTTTTAATTATAATCCTCAAAATCAAATAATTATACTCGATGATGCTGAAGAGGCTGCCTATTTATATAATGATTTAAAACAGATACTTGCACCTGAAGATGTTTTCTTTTTCCCTTCGGCATATAAAAAAGCCATTAAACTAACTCAACTTGATACAGCCAATGAAATACTTCGAACTGAAGTACTCAACCGCTTGGCAAATACCTCAAAACCTTGTTTGATTATTAGTTCCCCAGAGTCTCTATTGCATAAAGTGGTTTCGGCCGACAGTATGCGGTCGCAAATGTTACGAATGAATGTGGGTGAAAACATAGGAATTGATTTTGTGGTTGAAATGTTGATGGAATATGGTTTTCAGCGTGTTGATTTTGTATATGAACCCGGACAGTTTTCGGTTCGTGGCAGCATAGTCGATATTTTTTCGTTTGCTAATGAATTGCCCTATCGGTGCGACTTTTTTGGTGATGAAATAGAGTCAATCCGAATATTTGATATTGAGACTCAACTTTCGAAAGAAAAAGTGTCTGAAATAATTATAATACCTGATTTTCAGCAAAATAAATCGGTGTTTATGGTATCTTTTTTTGATTTTATTTCTGCGAATACTCTTTTTAGTTTTACAAATGTTGTTTTTGCACGAGAGAAAATAAATCAACTTTATAATGAGCAACTTATCAAATTAAATCAAAACGAACAATCAACTCCTCATCTCAAAAATACGCATATTACCGGAGATGAATTTTATGAGCAAATTCAAAAATTCCGTAAAATTGAATGGAGCGAACGGAGTTTTTTCCAACCTAAAACGTCAATAAACTTCAATACTTCGCCACAACCGGTGTTCCATAAAAACTTTGATTTGGTGGCTGCTAATTTTCATCAAAAATTGAAAGAAGGCTATACACTTTACATTATGAGTGACAGTGTAAAGCAAACCGATCGAATACAAGCAATTTTTGCCGACCGTGCCGATGAAATAGCATTTCAAGCAATTAAAAATACGCTTCACGAAGGATTTATTGATCATGATTTATCGTTGCTTTGCTATTCCGACCATCAAATTTTTGACCGCTTTCATAAATACCAACTCAAAACCGATAAAACTCGCCTTGGAAAAGTAGTAATGACTCTTAAAGATTTGAATCAGTTTCAAATAGGCGATTTTATGGTACATGTAGATCATGGTGTAGGTAAGTTTGGAGGATTGGTTCGCACCAATGTAAATGGCAAAATGCAGGAAATGATAAAGCTTATTTACAAGGACGATGATATAATATTTGTAAGTATTCATGCCCTCCACCGAATTTCAAAATATAAAGGCAAAGATGGTGAAGCTCCACGTATCAATAAATTAGGTTCAGGTGCTTGGGAACGCCTTAAGGAACGCACCAAATCAAAGGTAAAAGACATTGCCCGCGAATTGATTAAACTTTATGCCAAACGAAAAGCCGAACAAGGGTTCCAGTATTCACCGGACACTTATTTACAACAGGAACTGGAAGCGTCATTCATTTATGAAGATACTCCCGACCAAGTAAAAGCTACAGCCGATGTGAAAAAAGATATGGAATCCCTTCTACCAATGGATAGGCTGGTTTGTGGCGATGTTGGTTTTGGTAAAACGGAAGTGGCAATGCGTGCGGCATTTAAGGCGGCTACCGATGGAAAACAAGTGGCTGTGCTTGTTCCTACAACCGTTTTGGCATTGCAACATTATAATTCATTTCGCGATCGCTTCAAGGATTTTCCGGTAACAGTGGATTATTTAAGCCGTGCCCGTACAACCAATCAATCTAAAGAAGTTATGGAACGCCTTGCCAATGGGCAAATTGATATTATTATTGGAACACATAAATTGGTAGGTAAAAGTATAAAATTTAAGGATTTAGGACTACTTATTGTTGATGAGGAGCAAAAATTTGGTGTAACCGTAAAAGAAAAACTCAAGGAAATAAAAGTGAATGTGGATACTTTGACAATGACTGCCACGCCTATACCACGTACTTTGCAGTTTTCGTTAATGGGAGCTCGCGATTTATCAATTATAAATACAGCACCACCCAATCGATATCCGGTTCAGACTGAAATTCACTGTTTTGATGAAGATGTTATACGTGAAGCTATTCAGTTGGAAATGAACCGAAATGGTCAGGTTTTCTTTATCAATAACCGTATTCAGAATATTTATAATATCGAAAATTTGATTAAGCGACTTGTTCCGGGTTGTAGGGTTGCTGTAGGACACGGGCAAATGCCGGCCGACAAATTGGAAGAAATAATTGTTGATTTCATTGATTATGAATATGATGTGCTTGTTGCAACAACTATTATTGAGTCAGGTATTGATATTCCCAACGTAAATACAATTATTATCAATAGTGCTCAGAATTTTGGGTTGAGTGATTTACATCAACTACGTGGTCGGGTTGGGCGTAGTAACCGGAAAGCATTTTGTTACCTGATAGCTCCCGAAATGAGTTTACTTACACCCGAAGCACGACGAAGATTGCATGCCCTTGAAACCTTTTCGGAATTAGGAAGCGGATTTAATATAGCCATGCAGGATTTGGATATTCGAGGTGCAGGAAATATGCTGGGAGCCGAACAGAGCGGTTTTATTGCCGACTTGGGTTATGAAACTTATCAAAAAATTTTGAATGAGGCTGTACATGAATTAAAAGATGAAGAGTTTGCTGAATTATATGCCGACGAACGTAATGAAAATAATTCTTCAACAAAATTTGTTACTGATTGCCAAATTGATTCTGATTTGGAAGTGCTTTTTTCAAATAATTATATTGAAAATGTTTCTGAACGTATTAGTCTTTATCGTGAATTAGATAATATTGCTAAAGAAACCGATTTACTTGAATTTGAAAAACGAATTGAAGACCGGTTTGGCAAAATACCTTCGGAAGGTTTAAGTTTAATAATGGTGGTTAGGCTTCGATGGTTGGCAATGAGTTATGGAATTGAAAAACTGGTACTTAAAAATGATAGAATGACTGCTTTTTTAGTGTCTAATCCACAATCGCCTTATTATCAGTCCGAACCCTTTGGTCAGTTACTTCGGTACATGACATTAAATCCACGAAAGTGCCAACTTCGAGAACAGAATTTGCGCCGGTCAGTAGTATTTATGGATGTAAAAACGGTGGAAAATGCTTTCAAAATTCTTGACAGTATAAAACAATAAATTTATTTTTTATTGACAATTAAAAGGCAAAATATTTTTGATTTTAGATTTGGAATCGATTTATTATGAATGCTTTATGCGGAAAGTGTGAGATTCGAACTCACGGAGCAGTTACCCGCTCATCGGTTTTCGAGACCGACCCATTCGACCACTCTGGCAACTTTCCTTGAAAAAAAACTGATACAAATATACAACATTTATTTTTTTAAAACTTGACTGAAATTCAGAAATAAATTCAAATTGAATAATAGTATTATAATGAAAATATAATAATTATGATTTGATTACAGTATATTCACATTAAAAAAGTTAAATTTGTTTGAATTTCTTGAAAATCGAACTACATTTGCACTAAACAAAAAAATATGATAAAACTATATACAGCAAAAAAATTAAATATACTTACAGATTTATTTTGGCTATTGATTAGTTATTATGCTGTATTAGACTGGTTTCCACTCACAACCGAGAAACCATTTGAAAAATATTCATTACCAACACTTATTTTTACAATAGCTTGGGTTATTTTGTCATACCTTTTTGGAAGATATAAATCCTATAAACGTCAAAAATATTACGAAGCCACTTTGAGACTGCTTTATGTCAGTGAAATTGTTTTTGTGGTTTTTGCTTTGCTTGTTCATTTTGTATTTACTAATTTTTCGGGATTTGTTTTACTTTCCATAACACTTGGTGCGTTTATAGTAAATTATGCAGCCATTTCAATTTATTTTATATATCGCTTTGCAGTAGAGTATTATGATTCGGAAGTTACACCGATAGTTGTACGCGAAAATGCACAAGTAAAACCTGCTACAGCACTCGATATTGAGAGTTTAGAACAACTTCGTTCAACCATTCAGGCACATTGTGATTCCAAAATTTTAGAATTTATGGAAAATGAAGTCAATTTACAAGGAGGAAATACCTTGGTTTTTGTTTCGAACGATGCCGAAAATTTGAAGATGTATCCAAATTATCAATATTCAGCTATGATTCAGCTCGAAAGGCTTAATAATATGCGCGGTATTAATGCAAAATTAACCATCATAAACGAGAAATTATCGGATGATGGACTATTTATTTGCTGTTTTGAAACCAAAAGTACGCGAAAAAAACGTATTTTAAAACGTTATATTCCGGGTTTAAATTATATTATTTATTCGGTTGATTATATATTTAAGAGGGTTGTTCCTAAAATATTTATCACCCGACGCCTTTATTATTTTATTACAAACGGCAAAAATCGAATATTTTCTAAAACTGAAGTTTTTGGTAGATTGTATTGCTTTGGTTTTAAGGTAATTAAAGAAAAAAAATCGGATGATTTAACCTGGGTAATTGCGCAACGATTGAAGCAGCCTGAACCGGCTCAAAAGCGGTTTTATGGACCACTGATTAGACTTCGAAGATTTGGTAAATTAGGAAAACCTTTTGAAGTTTATAAAATGAGAACTATGCATCCATATTCAGAATATTTACAGGGTTATATTTTTGAACGGAATAATTTAAAAGAAGGAGGCAAATTTAATAAAGATATTCGGGTAACAACTATTGGTGGAATTATGCGAAAATACTGGCTCGATGAATTGCCAATGTTAATTAATTTATTCAAAGGAGAAATGAAATTGGTTGGTGTTCGTCCACTCAGTGCTCATTATTATGGTTTGTATACTAAGGAGTTACAAGACAAACGAAATCAATTTAAACCGGGTTTATTGCCCCCTTTTTATGCAGATATGCCTAAAACATTGGACGAAATTCAACAATCGGAAATGAATTATCTGATAGCTTGTGAAAAATCAGGAACATTTATTACAGATCTAAAATATTTGCTTCGTATTTTAAAAAATATTCTCTTTAAAAAAGCCCGAAGTGCCTGATAATTATCAACATTAAATACCAATAAATAAGTTTGTTTTAAATCAAATATGAATGAAAAAATAAGCTAACAAATCAATTTTAAATTTGTAATAATATTCGATTATGGAAGAGGAAAAAATTAGCGGTTTACCCGAAAATGCATCCCGTGAATTACAACAAGGAGAAGAGTATAAACCCTTATTGGCTGATAATCAATTGATTTCAGAAGTAAACCCTCGTTCGGTATTTTGGGGTTTGTTGATGGCTGTTTTGTTTTCGGCCGCTGCTGCATATTTAGGATTAAAAGTAGGTCAGGTTTTTGAAGC
>CAZEEB010000136.1:0-6043 GCA_964511245.1 uncultured Paludibacter sp. | reverse complement strand
CGCCTTTTCCTTCGGTGCGATAACGTACCTGGTTGTAAATCTGATTACCATAAACGCCCTGGAAAAATAATTGCATGTCAAAACCTTTAAAATCAACCGAAGCACTCAGACCATAAGTCAGCCATGGAAATGGATTACCCAGATTCATTTTGTCGCTGTCGTCAATTTTCCCATCACCATTCAAATCAAGGAACTTGGCGTCTCCACCTACTGCTCCGGGTTGAATTATGGTACCTGTTGAATTCTTGTACGCCAAAGCTTCAGCATCCGATTTGAAAACACCTAAATACTTATAACCCCAGAATGTGTTTACAGGTAAACCCTCGTCGCAAAGTAAGATATTATCAATCCCATCATACATTTTTTGCCCACCATTCAGTTTCGTCAACTCATTGCGGATAAAAGACACATTCCCACTTAAACTGTAATTAAAAGAACCAATTTTATTTTTATGATCCAACATGATTTCAATTCCTTCATTACGTATATTTCCAACATTTTTCATTGGATCAAAAAGGTTTCCGGCAAAAGCAGGCCCTTTTACGGTAAGCAGAGCATCTTTTGTGTCTTTTCTAAACACATCTACAGTACCGGAAATCAAACCTTTAAAAAATCCGAAATCAACTCCGGCATTCCATTGTTCATGAGTTTCCCATTTTCCGCCCTGGTTGGCGTAGGTAAGTACTGTTGCTCCGGAAGCTAATGATTGAGTAGAGCCGAGTATATAATCTGAAAATGTAGGACCAGTAATAAACATATTTGTTTGAAACGAATTACTTGGAATTTTCTCATTTCCTATTTGACCCCAACCCAAACGCACTTTCATAAAATCGAGGTTTTGAATCTCTTTCATAAATGCTTCTTCACTGATTTTCCAACCTAAAGCTACTGAAGGGAAATAACCCCAAGGGTTTTCAGGGAATTTATTGGAACCGTCCATACGAAAATTGACAGTAATCATGTATTTATTATCAAACTTATAGTTTACACGACTAAGTAGCGAAAACATGCGGGTACGTGCTACCTCATCACCTACACCCCGAATAGAATCGGGATTGGAGCTGGTAGGTTTATTTGCAGTAAATTGCAAATACCAGTTTTTTTCTTCCGGATTAGTAATATACGAACCTGAACCGGATAGTTTGTAGTAATTAAACTCTTGTGAGGTTTCACCAACTAATACAGAAAATTCATGTTTTCCAATTTTTTTACTGTATGTTGCGGTATTTTCATTAATAATCGTTGAATATCTAGCCATACTTGAAGATAGATGGTTAACCAAATTTCGGTCGAACGATGAATAATCATAAGCATACATAAACGACCTACTGTTAACGTTTGACAAATCCATACTGATATCAGAGCGAATCAACAAGTCTTTAATAGGTGTAATTTCGATATAAGCATCACCTACCCAACGTTCTGCGACATTTTTTGGCACTATATTCTGAACCATACTAAATGGATTCGTAACGTTTTTGAAGTTGGAAGATGCTGAAATTTGTCCGCTCAAATCGCGACCTTGAGGATAACCACCTTTTGCTGTTGTTGAATAACTCCATGCACCCTGTGGGTAATGAGTTGGATCCCATGGAGCCATGGCCAACGCAGCTGACAAAATAGAAGCTCCTGGCTGGGCATTATTATTCATAGCATTTCGGCCGGTAGAAGTCATAAACGAAAGGTTCTCACCAACCTTCAACCACGAACGAACTTTATGTGCGGTATTTACACGAAGCGTCAATCTATTGTAGCCTGAACCCATAACTGTTCCATTTTGGTCAAAATAGCTGGCACTTATAGCATAATTAGACGTTTTACTTCCTCCGTCAATTGAAATATGATGGTTTTGAATAGTTGCATCTTTTTGAAAAACAGCATCCTGCCAATCAGTATTCACTGTATTGTAATCCATTCCCTGCGTATACGTATCTGTCTTTATCTTTGGAAAATATTGTGATTTTGAGCCTGTCTTGTACGCCTCAATCCATTTGTTTAAACCGTATTGAGTCAGGTAATCATTTGAACCATCAAAAGTTGAAATTGTTTTTGCAAATTCATCGCGCCCCATCAAACTCAATTTATTCCACCGGTTTTGAACGCCAAAATAACTATCCACCGAAATGTTGCCTTTTGGATTGTCCGAGCCACGCTTGGTAGTAACCAAAATTACGCCGTTAGCACCACGCGAACCAAAAATGGCAGTTGCCGAAGCATCTTTCAGAATTTCAGTTGTTGCAATATCACTGGGACTAAGAAAGCTAATTTCATCCAAAATTACTCCATCTACTACATAAATAGGATTAGAGTCGCCTTTAATAGAACCAATTCCACGAATACGAACAACAGCAGAAGCTCCTGGTTGACCGCTGTTGGAATTCACAGTTACACCGGCCGCACGCCCCTGCAATGCCTGATCAATTCCTGAAACTGGTCTTTCTTTCATTTTATCAGCGCCAACCGAAGTTACAGCACCTGTTAAATCACTTTTCTTCATTGTACCATACCCAATTGCAACAACTTCGTCGAGCATTTTTGTATTAGCTTGTAATACCACATTAATTGAAGTAGAAGCACTCACTTGTTTTGTTTGTGGAAGGTAACCAATATAAGAAAACACAATAGATTTACCTTGCGGAACCTTGACAGAATATTTTCCATCAATATCTGTTATTGTACCTAAAGACCCAGCACCTTGAACCATAACACTTACACCTGTCATTGGAAGACCATCGTCAGAAGAAGTAACTACACCCGAAACTTGCCAATTTTGAGCTGACATTATCGCAGCGAGTGATAAAATTAAAATAAGTAAAAGTGTTTTTTTCATAAAAATTTGAATTAAATTAGATATAGTAAATAATTGAAATAAACTTTTAATAAATCTGCAAATTAGCTTTGCAGTTTTACTTAAAATGAACATTGCAAATGTAAAGGCTTATTTATTATTACACAAATTTTTTAGCTCACAAAAATACGCAAGTAGCTTACAATTACTACTCAAAATTACATCAAAAATATTTTTATGTTGCTGTATATCTGATACTTAAAACATAACATGTTGTAAAACATATTTCAATAATAATTTCAGATAGAAAAAATGTAGTAAAATTGAAGTATGAAATAATGAAATACTCATAATTCCTAAAAATTCAAAAAATGAAAAGACCACTATTGATAATTTTTATCTTAATTAGCATATATTCAATTTATGCGAATCACCCTTTGGTAAGAAATTTCCAACGCGACACCTATAAAGCCGGTACTCAAAACTGGGCAATAGTTCAGGATGAGTCAAATTCAATGTACTTTGCTAACAATTTTGGGTTGCTGGAATTTGATGGTAAAAACTGGCTAAATTATCCAATAAAAAATGGCACTAACGTTCGATCATTGCTTCACACTAAAGATGCTAGATTTTATGCGTCATCATTCAACGAATTTGGATATTATCAGAAACAAGAAAATGGTAAACTTGAATATATTTCACTAGTCTCAAAACTAAATATTAACAAACAAGAATCAAACGAGCTTTATAAGATTCAGGCTGGGAACAATTGTATTTATTTTCAGGGAGATAAAACGATTTATCAATATGATGGAAAAAAAACAAATCGTTACCCTTTTAATTACAAAATAGATGCTTCAGCTTATGTACATAATATTTTATTTGTTGCAAGTGAACAAAGCGGAGTTTATATGCTTAATGGCAATTTATTTATTCGAGTACCTGGTTCTGAATTATTGACTAACAAAAAGGTTTGTTCAATTATTGCGCTTGATGGTAATAACATATTATTTATTACTAGTTTCAATGCTGTTTATTTATTTAACGGAAATACAATTATTCCTTTTAACACAGGAATAGATGATTTTTTAAAACAAAATCAAGTGTTTTGTGCTGCAAGAAGTGGAGATCAATTAGTGTTTGGAACAGTTCAACTAGGTATCGCAATACTAAACTTAGTAGATATGAGCGTGACTTATGTAAATACATTTACCGGACTTCAAAACAACACTGTTCTTAGCGTCTATTTTGATAATAAAAACAACCTATGGCTGGGATTAGACAAAGGGATTGACTACGTATTACTTAATAGCCCGATTCAAAATATATTTGGGACGAATAATTTATATGGAGCAGGATATACATCGCTTCTTAAAAAAAACACCTTGTATTTTGGGACAAATCAAGGGCTATACTCTACCGTTTATCCCATTTCAAAAAGCCCATTACCTATTCAACCTAGACTTGTAAAAGGGTTGGAAGGTCAAATTTGGTGTTTGACTGAAATAGATGGAACTATTTTTTGTGGTGATGATCAAGGCGCATTTATTGTTAATGACGGACGAGGTGAACGAATTAACGGTCTAACAGGCACATGGAATTTTAAATCCTTAAAAAATCATCCGAATTTAATACTTGGTTGTTCATATCAGGGATTATTTATACTTAAAAAAATCTCGCAAAAATGGGTTTTTTCGCATTTCATCAAGGGAAAATTTAACGAATCAAGTCCGATGTTTGAAGAAGATGATGATGGTAGTATTTGGTTTAGCCATTGGCAAAAAGGCTTATTCAGACTTAAATTGAATGACAAACTGGATAGCATATCAAAGATAGAATTATATAACAACAAAGGACTTCCTGGCACTCAAAACAACACTGTTTTCAAAGCAAATAATGGAATTGTATTTTCATCGGAGCATGGATTTTATAAATTTAACCGAATCAAAAACAGAATTGACCCATACTCCGCTTGGAACAATTTATTCAAATCAACTCCAAGTTATATGAGATTACATGAAAATTTAAATGGTGATATTTGGTTTATTTCGGGCAGATTCATTGGGTTGGCGAAAAAAAAAGCTGAAAATCGTTATGAAATGGACTCGATAACATATCGAATTATTCAACCTAAAATAATAACAGGATTTGAAAATTTTAATTTTTTAGATTCAAATCATCAAATAATAAGCACGGAAGATGGATTTTGTTTGATTGACTCACGTTCTATAGAACCTACAAAAAACACTTTTAAGATTTTTATAGAAAGTGTAATCAGCACTAATAATTCAACAAATACTCAAAACAAAAATGGATTTTTAAATAGTCCTTCAAAGAATAACACTTTTTTACACAAACAAAATTCTTTACGATTTGAGTATATAGCTCCTGAATACAGGAATGAAAGTTTGGTTGAATACAGTTATATGTTGGAAAATTTTGATGAAAATTGGTCTGAATTTAGCAAAAGTAATATTAAAGAATACACTCAGTTACCAAAGGGACATTACACATTTAAAGTTAAAGCAAAAGACATTCTGGAGTCAAAGCAAGCTATTTGCAGTTATTCATTTGAGATTCTACCTGCTTGGTACGAAAGTCATGTGGCAATTTTTATATATATGATTCTGTTAATTTCAGCCATCTTGGGAATAATTTATTTTATAAATCATCGTTCACAATTAGGAGCCAAAGAGATGGAGATAAAAAAAGAAATTGAATTAGATGAACAAAAGAAACATTTTGAAGCTGAAACATCCGAAAAGAAACGAGAAATAAAAGAACTTAAAAATCAACAATTACAATATGAACTTCGGCATAAATCGCAGGAATTGGCAAGCTCTACTATGAATTTAATACGTAAAAATGAAATGCTTCTTGATATAATGGAAACAATTAACAAAGCATCAAGGGATATACAAGCCAATACAGATTCTATAAACATTATAAATCGACTAAATAAAATAGAACGGAATATAAAACAAAATATTGAAAATGACAATAACTGGAAAAAATTTGAAGAAAATTTCGATTTGGTATATGAAAATTATCTAAAGAGGCTTGGAGATTTGTATCCCGAGCTTAATATAAGTGACAAAAAACTTTGTGCTTATCTCAAAATGGATTTATCATCAAAAGACATTGCGCCTTTACTAAATATGTCGGTACGCAGCGTAGAAACTAACCGATATAGATTAAGAAAAAAAATGGATTTAGAAAGAGATGTAAATCTGGGAGAGTTTTTACAAAAGCTTT